>NZ_JBSFRT010000005.1:0-206797 GCF_053589375.1 Rhodococcus sp. NPDC003348 | reverse complement strand
GTGGGTGCCGCGCCGGAGGGGTCGGTGCGGACGATCAGTTGAACGAATCGCCGCAGGCGCAGGAGCCCGTGGCGTTCGGGTTGTCGATCGTGAAGCCCTGCTTCTCGATGGTGTCGACGAAGTCGATGGTGGCGCCCTCGACGTACGGTGCGCTCATCCGGTCGACGGCGAGGTTGACGCCGCCGAAGTCGACGACGAGGTCGCCGTCGAGGCTGCGGTCGTCGAAGAACAGCTGGTAGCGCAGTCCGGCGCAGCCACCGGGCTGGACGGCGATGCGCAGGGCCAGGTCGTCGCGACCCTCCTGGTCGAGCAGTGCCTTGGCCTTCGCGGCCGCGGCGTCGCTCATCACGACCTTGTGCGCAGCCTCGTCCTGCACGGCGCTCTCGGACTGCACTGCGCTCTCGTTCTGCACTGTCATGGGCTCTCCCTGTTCGCTCGTACCAAAACCCGTGAACGCTTCAACCGTACTCCGCGGGGCACTATTCCCGCCGCTGGCCTCGACTTGCCGGGCGCTCGTCCCACCCGCAGGCGACGCTGTGCGCCAGGCTCGCGAGCTGCGCGGCGGCATCCGTCATGGCCAACCGCACGGACCCGGCGTGCTCGGACACCGAGTGGACACCGGCCAGGCCGAGTGCGCCGAGGTCGGGATCGGCGCCGTCGACAGCCACCTGCCCGGCCAGGACCAGCACCGGGATGCCGCGGTCCCGCGCGGCCCGCGCGAGCGCGACCGCGACCTTCCCACCGAGCGACTGGTGGTCGAAGCGTCCCTCACCGGTGATCACCAGGTCGGCGACCTCGAGCAGCGCGCGCTGGTCGGTGACGTCCGCGACGACCTCGGCGCCGGAGCGTCGGTCCGCGCCCAGCGCCAGCAGCGCGGCGCCGATCCCACCGGCCGCCCCCGCCCCGACCGTCTCGGACACCGCCGCACCCGACCGGCGGCCCGCCGCCGCACCCGACCGGCGGCCCGCCGCCGCACCCGACTGGCGGCCCGCCGCCGTGTCGAGCACCCGCGCCCACACCGCATTGCGCTCCTCGAGCACCTCCACCGCCGCCGGGTCGGCGCCCTTCTGCGGTCCGAACACGACCGCCGCGCCACGCGGACCGAGCAGGGGGTTCTCGACGTCAGTGGCCGCGATCAGCCGGATCCCGGCCAGCCGGGACCGGGCGGCGGCGAACCCTGCCGCGTCGTCGGTGCCGCCCAGTGCCCGGATCAGTCCGCGGCCGCCGTCCGTGCAGCCGCTGCCCCCGAGGCCGACGACGACGGTGCGGGCACCCGCCTCGACCGCGAGGGCGATCAGTTCTCCCACGCCGGCGCTGTGCGCGGCGACCGCGGTGGCGGGATCGGGGTCGAGCAGGTGCAGTCCGCATGCCTGTGCGGATTCGATGTACGCCACGTCCCCGGCCCGGAGCCAGCGGGCGGCGACGGTCGCGGTGAGTGGACCCGACACCGTCGCGGTGCGCACCTCGCCGCCGTGCACCGCGAGGACGTCCACGAAGCCGGGGCCACCGTCCGACCGCGGCGCCGCGGTGAGCACGTCATCGGGACGGGCCCGCCCCCACCCCACGGCGATGGCCTCGGCTGCCTCGACGCCGGTGAGGGTGTCGCCGAACGAATCCGGGGCGATCAGCACGCGCATCGGGCGAGCATAGGACGGGGTGCCGGTGCGCGCCGGACGTGCCAGGTCGTGACCTCGCCTGCCCAGCAAGTAGCCTGGTGGGGTGAAACTGCTGCGCCGAGGAAACCCCGACAATCCAGACAACGGAGACGACGGGGTCGACGAGTCGACCACTCCTGAGCCGACCACCCCGACGTCGTCCGCCGTCACCGAGGGCAAGGGCCGGCCGACGCCGAGCCGCCGCGAGGCCGAGGGCAGGCGACGGGGCCCCGTCGCTCCCGCGCCGATGACGTCGAAGGAGGCCCGGGCGCGGCGCAAGGAGAGCCGCGGCTCGAAGGAGGAGCGCAAGCTCGCGTCGGCCGAGCGTCGCGCCGACGCCGCCGACCGCCGCGCGCGGATGCTCGCAGGCGAGGACAAGTACCTGCTGCCCCGGGACAAGGGACCGGTGCGTGCGTACGTCCGCGACCTCGTCGATTCCCGGCGCCACCTGGTCGGCCTGTTCATGCCGCTCGCGGTGCTGCTGATCCTGGCGATGTTCCTCGACCCGTCGCTGCAGGCCTTCGTCACCCTCGGCATGTTCGTGATGATGCTGTTCATGGTCGTCGAGGGCGTGATAATGGGCCGCCAGATCAACAACAAGGTTCGCGAGCGGTACCCCGATTCCATCGACGGCGGGTTCAAACTCGGCTGGTATGCCTTCGTCCGCGCGTCGCAGATCCGCAAGATGCGCGCGCCGCAGCCGCAGGTCTCGCCCGGCGACGCCGTCTGACGGCCACTCGCGCAACCACAGCACTCCCGGACGGGCGCCGCACCATCGGGTGCGGCGCCCGTCCGCGTTGCCGTCCGGGTTCGCTCAGTCGACGAATCGACGCAGGTCCGGCCAGGGCGGACGCCGCAGGACCGCCAGCGTTCCGAGCGTCGCCGACACCAGGCCGATCGTCAGGCCCAGGCGTGCGATTCGCGACTCGTCGACTGCGGCACGCCAGGTCACCTCACCCTGATGGACGACGAACACGCCCACCGGCATCGACGACGCGGCGTCGCCGCCGGGCATGCCCCGCACCCGCGCCACGGTGATGACGGTCGAGCCGTCCGGGGTCTCGTACGGCTCGCCGTACACGGCCGTTGTCCGTACCGCGCGCTGCGCGCGCTCGAAGATCGATGTCACGCTTCCCACCTGCTTCCCGCCCCATCGGGTGGCTTCGACGATACGTCGTGCGACCGACACCGACGAGCGCGAACGAGCGCGCCGGCCGGGACCGGCACCTCAGTGGTGCGGCGCCCGGCCGCGCAGCACCGCCAGATCGGCGTCGATCCGGACGGCGTCCCGATCGTCGACCGAGGCCGACCCGAACGGTCGGCGGAGTCGGACCGGGGAGACAGGCGGCAGAACCGAGCGGCGTCGACGATGCACGAGGGCACCGCACGTGACGGCGAGGACGAGACATCCGAGAATGACGAGGAATCCGGTCATGGCAGTAATTGTTCGACCGCCTACTTCATGCCACCAGTGGCATGAACGACCCACTTCGTCAATATCCAGCCATAGACTGAACCCGTGCTCTCCACCGTCGCGGTCCTCGTCGTCGACCGCATCTCGATGTTCGAGTTCGGCACCGTCTGCGAGGTGTTCGGCCTCGATCGCACCGCCTTCGGGGTACCGGCCATCGATTTCCGCGTCTGCGGCACCACTCCCGGCGCACCGCTGACCACCACCAGCCCCGGCGTCACCCTGACCGCCACCCGGGGACTCGACGGGCTCGTCGGTGCGGACCTGGTCGTGATCCCGGCGTTCGCGGACCACAGCGGGTACCCCGACGCCGTGATCGGCGCCGTCCGCGCGGCCGCCGACGCCGGCGCGACGATCCTGACGGTCTGCTCGGGGAGCTTTCTCGCCGGGGCCGCGGGCCTGCTCGACGGCCGCACCTGCACCACCCACTGGAGCCATGCCGACGAACTGGCCCGCGCGTTCCCGGCCACGATCGTCGATCCCGACGTCCTGTTCGTCGACGAGGGCCCGCTCGTGACGAGTGCCGGTACCGCCGCCGGTATCGACGCGTGCCTGCACGTGGTGCGGCGCGAGCTCGGCACCGCCGTCGCCAACACGATCGCCCGCCGCATGGTCGTGGCCCCACAGCGCGACGGCGGGCAGCGCCAGTTCATCGAACGACCGGTGCCGGTCTGCGCGGCCGACGGCATCGCGGAGACACTGTCCTGGATGACCGAGCATCTCGACGAGCAGCACACGGTCGAATCGCTCGCCGCGCGGGCGGCGATGTCCTCGCGCACCTTCGCGCGCCGGTTCGCCGCCGAGACCGGAAGCACACCGGTCAAATGGCTCACCGCCCAACGGGTTCTGCTCGCCCAGCAACTGCTGGAGCAGAGCGACGACGGCCTCGAGCAGATCGCCCGCCGGTGCGGCTTCTCGTCCGCGGCGTTGCTGCGCCACCACTTCCACCGCCGGCTCGGTCTGGCCCCCGCCGACTACCGCCGCCGCTTCGGCGCGGCCGACATGCGCGTTGGTACGGTCTAGCGCGTGCAC
The DNA here is from genome assembly GCF_053589375.1 of Rhodococcus sp. NPDC003348. NCBI lineage: Bacteria > Bacillati > Actinomycetota > Actinomycetes > Mycobacteriales > Nocardiaceae > Rhodococcus > Rhodococcus sp. NPDC003348. Next base: position 202,639 of record NZ_JBSFRT010000005.1, on the reverse strand, counting down.
TCCCCCGCCCCACCGCGCCGCGTCCTCGTCCTCGGCGGGGCACGCTCCGGCAAGTCCGGACACGCGGAGTCGCTGATGCCGGGCGGCGACGTCCGCTATGTCGCGACCGCGCGCGTCGACCCCACCGACGTGGACTGGACCGCCCGGATCGCGGAGCATCGCGTCCGCAGGCCCGCACACTGGACCACTGTGGAATGCGGCCGCGGACCCGGTCTTTCCGCGATCCTGGGTGAGAGCGGTCCGGCGACCCTCGTCGACGACCTCGGCACCTGGCTGACCGCGGAACTCGACGACGCCGAGGCGTGGGACGCGCCGCGAGGAACCGTCACCCCCCGCTGCGACGCCCTGGTGGACGCGGTCGCGGGCTACCCGGGCACACTCGTACTCGTCAGTCCCGAGGTCGGGCTCGGCGTGGTTCCGGAGACCCGCTCGGGACGGCTGTTCCGGGACGAGATCGGCGCCCTCAACGGACGGCTCGCGCAGGTCTGCGACGAGGTGTTTCTCGCGATCGCCGGACTGACCGTGCGCCTGAAGTGACGCGACGCCGAACACGACCAGCATCGACATGAAAGGTCCACTGTGACAACCGAATCGAACACCACACCCGAGCCCACAGGCACGACGGGGGCCGCGTTCGACCCGGTCGTCGCACCGTCGGTGACGGCCCGCGCCGCCGCCGACGCCCGGCAGGGGCAGTTGACCAAGCCCGCCGGTTCCCTCGGCCGGCTCGAGTCCCTCGCCGGCTGGGTGGCCGCCTGCCAGGACCGGTGCCCGCCGCGCCTGTTCGAGCGCCCCCGCGTGGTCGTGTTCGCCGGCGACCACGGCGTCGCCCGGCACGGGGTGTCCGCCTACCCGGCGGAGGTGACCGCCCAGATGGTCGCCAACATCCTCGCCGGTGGCGCGGCGGTCAACACGCTCGCCGAGACCACCGGCGTCGGCGTGCGGGTGGTGGACATCGCGGTCGACGCCGACACCGACCCCGCCGTGTCCCGGTACAAGGTGCGCCGGTCGAGCGGAGCGATCGACCGCGAGGACGCAATGAGCGCCGACGAGACCCTCCGGGCGATCGCGGCCGGCCGGGCGCTCGCGGACGAGGAGGTCGACGCCGGCGCGGACCTGCTGATCGCCGGCGAGATGGGCATCGGCAACACCACCCCGGCGACCGTCCTGATCGCCGCGATCACCGACACCGAGCCGGTCGCCGCGGTCGGCCGCGGCACCGGCGTCGACGACGCGGGCTGGGCCCGCAAGACCGCCGCGATCCGTGACGCGATGCGCCGGGTGCGGCGCGACGTCACCGACCCGGTGGCGTTGCTCCGGATCGGCGGCGGCGCCGACCTTGCCGCGATGGCCGGATTCCTCGCACAGGCCGCGGTGCGTCGCACCCCGGTGATCGTGGACGGCGTGGTGGTGACCGCGGCGGCGATGGTGGCCGAGCAACTGGCTCCCGGCGCTCGCGACTGGTGGGTCGCCGGCCATCGGTCCACCGAACCGGCGCACGTCCTGGCGCTGCGTCACCTGCAACTCGACCCGATCCTCGACCTGGGCATGCGCCTCGGTGAAGGCTCCGGCGCGGTGGTCGCATTGCCGGTGCTGCAGGGTGCGGTCGCCACCCTCGCGAACATGGCGACGTTCGCCGATGCCGGTGTCAGCACCCGCGACGCCGGCGATTCCCCCGCCGACCCGGCGACCGGCGCCGACGCGACCACGGACTGACCGACGTGGGCGGACTGCGGTTGGCCCTGTCGTGGTTGACGGTGCTGCCGGTCCCGCACCGCGAGAGCGATCCGCCGATCGACCGGACCTCGGGCAGGCGGGCCATCACCGCGGCGCCGGTGGTCGGCGTGCTGCTCGGCCTGCTCGCGGCGGCGGTGTCGTGGCTGCTGGTCGCCGCCTCGGTTCCGTCGGCGCTCGCCGGGCTGGTCGCCGTCGCCGTCCTGGCGCTGGCGACGCGTGGGATGCATGTCGACGGTCTCGCGGACACCGTCGACGGCCTGGGCTGTTACGGCCCGCCGGAACGCGCACTGGAGGTGATGCGCAGCGGCGGCGTCGGCCCGTTCGGTGCGGCCGCGCTGCTGATCTGCCTTGGCGGGCAGGCACTCTCGTTCGGCGCGCTCGCCGAGGCCGGGCAGTGGGCAGCGGTCGTCATCGCGGTGGCGGTGGGGCGGGTGGCGGCCGTGACCACCTGCCGACCGGCCCTGTCCGCGGCAGCCCCGACCGGTTTCGGCGCGCTCGTCGCCGGAACCCAGAGCCGCTGGGTGTGCCTGGCGTGGACGGTGATCGCGGTCGTCGCCGCCGCGGCGGCGGTCCCGGACAGGTGGTGGCAGGGCCCTGTCGTGGTGGCCGCGGTCCTCGCCGCGACAGCCGGGCTGACCCGGCACTGCGCCCACCGCTTCGGAGGGATCACCGGTGACGTCCTCGGTGCGGCCATCGAGCTGACCGTCACCCTCGCGGCCCTCGGGTTCCTGCTGGGCTGCTGAGCCGTACATTCGCTGCCGCGGCGAGCCGAAGCAGCTCGTCCACCGACCAGTGGTCGGCGGCGTGCCTGCCGTACCGGGCGGCGAGGATCGAACCGTCCGGCGCGAGCAGCAGGTCCGCGGGCAGACCGAGGATGCTCTCGCCGCCCGGGCCGATCGCGCCGCCCGCCCGCACGGCGCGCATCACGACGGCCCAGCTCCCGGGGCGCAACGGCGCGGACCACACGCGCGGATGCAGCACCGCTCCCGGCGCCGACTCGATCCCGAACTCGCGGTACAGCGACCTGTCCGGGTCCGCGACCACCGCGAACGGAAGGTCCCCCTGGTACGGCCGCATCGCCTCGGCCGTGGAGTGGAACACTGCGATCTCGCGAACACCTGCGGCCTCGATCTCGTCCGCGCGGCGCGCGATCTCCCGGAGATGGACATTGCAGATCGGGCAGCCTGCGAAGCGCCGGAACTGCAGGTGCGTCAGCGCCCCGGGGTCGGGCAGGGTGATGCGGTCACCGGAGATCGTCGTCAGGGTTCGCGGCGGCACCACGTCGCCGGGTGCCGGGTGGGTCCCGCGTGCGGCGGGACGGTCGTTGATGGTCATGGTCTCGTGTTCCTCCCTATCCGTGATTCGATGGGTGACCGGGCCGGATGTCCGGGTGCCGATCGCCGTCACATCGACCGGGTTTGCCCGGTCATCCCTTGTGACCGGCGAGTGCGGAGGAATGTGACCGATGAACGACGATGCGCACCGGGTGGACGTCGCCGAGCGGTTCGACGAGCGGCGTTCGCGACTGTGGGCGGTGGCCTACCGCATGCTCGGATCGGCGAGCGAGGCCGAGGACGCCGTGCAGGAGGCGTGGGTGAGGCTCGACCGCGCCGACAGCGACGAGATCCGGAACCTGGACGGGTGGCTGACCACCGTCGTCGCGCACGTGTGTCTGAACATCCTGGCCGCACGCCGGGCACGACCGGAGGACCCGAGGGGCGTGCACGTACCCGATCCGGTGGTGACCCGCCCCGATGTCACCGGACCCGAACACGAGGCGGTGCTCGCCGACTCGGTCGGGTTGGCGATGCTGGTCGTCCTCGACACGCTCGCTCCCGCGGAGCGCCTCGCCTTCGTGCTGCACGACATGTTCGCGGTCCCCTTCGACGAGATCGCTCCGATGGTGCGACGCACCCCGGACGCCGCCCGCCAGTTGGCGAGCCGGGCCAGGCGCCGGGTCCGGGGTGTCCCCGCCCCGGCGCCGGACCGGGCCCGGCAACGCGCGGTGGTGGATGCGTTCCTCGCCGCGGCGCGAGGCGGCAGCTTCGAGGATCTGCTCACGGTGCTGGACCCGGATGTGGTGTTGCGCGCCGACGCGGGCGGAGCGGCGTCGGCGCTGGACCGGGGTGCACCGGCGGTCGCGGAGCGGGTGCTCGGCTACGCCCGGCTGGCCCGGTTCGCGCACCCCGCGCTGGTCAACGGCGCCGCCGGGATCGTCGGGATCGCGCAGGGACGACTGTTCGCGGTGTTCGGCGTCACGGTCCGCGGCGACCGGATCGTCGAGATCGACATCCTTGCCGACCCGGCACGGCTGTCCCGGATCCCCGCCGACGGTCTCGACTGAGCTGCGGCCGTGCTCACTCGGCGCTGTTCTCACTCGGCACTGTGCGCGCCGGTACGACGGAACCACGGGCGACGTCCGCGGCGCGGATCGAGGTGGCCGTCGCCGCGACCGCGGTCGGAACCCCGAATGGTCGTGACCGATTCGTCCGGGCCGCGAACGCACTCGGCGGCGCAGCGCTCGTCATGAGCGCCGCGCCGCCGGGCACGTGATCTCGAGCCGTCAGGCCAGGGTGGTCATCCAGCCGTGGGTGTCGGCGAAGGTGCCGCGCTGGATTCCGGTGAGCGTGTCGCGCAGGGCCATGGTGACCTCACCCGGCTCCCCACCGCTGATGCTGAACTCGCCGGCCGCGGACTTGACCGAGCCGACCGGGGTGATGACCGCGGCGGTGCCGCAGGCGAACACCTCGGTGATCTCACCGGATGCGGCCTTCTCGCGCCACTCGTCCGTGCTGATGCGACGCTCCTCGACGGCGTAGCCGGCGTCCGCGGCGAGGGTGAGCAGCGAGTTGCGGGTGATACCGGGCAGCAACGACCCGGACAGCTCCGGCGTGACGAGGCGGGCCTCGGACCCGGAACCGAAGACGAAGAAGAGGTTCATGCCGCCCATCTCCTCGACGTACTTGCGTTCGATCGCGTCGAGCCAGACGACCTGGTCGCAACCCTCGTCGGCGGCCTGCGCCTGAGCGACCAGCGAGGCGGCGTAGTTGCCCGCGAACTTCGCGGCGCCGGTGCCTCCCGGAGCGGCGCGCACGTACTCGGTGGACAGCCACACGCTGACCGGCTTGACGCCCTGCGAGAAGTACGCGCCGGCCGGCGAGGCGATCAGCAGGTACTTGTAGCTGTTCGCCGGTCGCACGCCGAGACCGATCTCGGTGGAGATCATGAACGGCCGCAGGTACAGCGCCTCCTCGCCGCCCGCGGCGGGAACCCAGTCGCCGTCGACGGCGAGGAGCTCGGTGATCGAGCGGTGGAACAGCTCGTCGGGCAGCTCCGGCATCGCCATGCGGCGGGCCGAGGTGCGCAGCCGCTCGGCGTTCGCGGACACCCGGAACGACGCGATCGAGCCGTCCGCCTGGCGGTACGCCTTGAGACCCTCGAAGATCGCCTGACCGTAGTGCAGCACCATCGTCGCGGGGTCCATCTGCAACGGCGCGTACGGCTGCACGGTGGCGTTGTGCCAGCCCTGCTCGTCGCTGTAGTCGATGGTGACCATGTGATCGGTGAAGTACTTCCCGAATCCGGGGGCGGCCAGTACTCGCGCGCGCTCCTGCTCCGAGGCAGGTGAGGGATGCGGAACGCGCGTGAAGTCTTGGACACCAGTCATGCGCAGAATCCTAGCGAACGCGTCGTGCACGACATTGCGCGACCACGGATTTTCGTGCTTTCCTGCCCGCCGCCCGTGGTTTGCGTCAGCGCGTGTGCAACGGCACGAACGGCGGCGCGACGACCTCGCACCGCAGCGCCCGGCCACGCACGTCGACCGTCACCTCGTCGCCCGCCGCGAGCCCGGCCGACGTGTCGAGCAGTGCCAGCGCGATGCCCACCTTCAGTGTCGGCGAGAAGGTGCCCGACGTGGTCTCGCCGACCGTGGCGCCGTCGCGGAGGACCGACTGCCCCTGCCGCAGCACCCCGCGGTCAAGGGCGCGGATCCCCCACATGGTGCGGGCGGGCCCGGCTTCCTTCTGCGCGAGCAGCACGTCACGACCCCAGAACCGCGGCTTGCGCCACCCGATCGCCCAGCCACAGCGTGCTTCCAGAGGGGAGATCTCGGTGGACAGCTCGTGCCCGTGCAGCGGGTAGCCCGCCTCGGTGCGCAGGGTGTCGCGGGCGCCGAGCCCGGCGACCTCGCCACCGGCGGCTCGCACCGCGGTCACCAGCGCCCGGAACACCGCCTCGGTGCCGTCCCAGGACGGCAGCAGTTCGTAGCCGTGCTCGCCGGTGTAGCCGGTGCGGCACACCCGCACCGGTGCACCCTCGAAAGTCGCGTCCGCGAAGGCCATGTAGTCCATGTCCGACGGAAGCCCTAGCGCGGCAAGAATTTCCGCGGACCTCGGCCCCTGCACCGCGAGGACACCGAAGTTCCGGTGCAGGTCCGTGACGGCGATTCCGTCCGGCGCCTGCGCCGCCAGCGCGGCGACCACGGCCGCGGTGTTCGCGGCGTTGGGCACCAGGAACACCTCGTCCTCGGAGACGTAGTAGGCGATCAGGTCGTCGACGACACCGCCGGTCTCGTTGGCACACAGGGTGTACTGCGCCTTGCCGGGACCGATCTTGGCGAGATCGTTTGTCAGGCAGTCGTTCACGAACGCGGCCGCCCCCGGGCCCACGACCGATGCCTTGCCGAGGTGGCTGACGTCGAACACCCCGACCGTCTCCCGGACCGCGGTGTGCTCGGCGACGACTCCGGTGTAGGACACCGGCATCTCCCAACCGCCGAACGGCGCGAAGGTGGCGCCGAGTTCGGTGTGCATCGCGTGGAGTGGGCCCTGCCGGAGTTCGCTCATGGGGCATCACGCTAGCCGACGCGGCGCGGGTCGACCCGCCGCGAACGAAGGCCGAGGCCGACCCCGCACACGTCGCACTCACTCGGACGGCGCGAACTACAGTTGCCGACAACGCAATCCTTCACACCCCAGGAGTAGATGTGAGCCCTGCCAAGTCCGATACACCGCTCGGCCCGGAGCTCGTTCTCGCCGGCTCGATCGCCAAGCGCGTCGACGTCCTCGTCATCGGATTGACCACGGGGCCTGACGGACCCGAGGCATCCGTCGGGGACGTGCTCGACGACGCCACGGCCGAAGCGGTTCTCGCCGGGCTCGTCGCGGTGGGAGCGACCGGCAAGGCCGAGGAGATCACCCGCATTCCGGCGCCGGCCGGACTGTCGGTGGCGAGCGTCGTCGCCGTGGGTCTCGGATCTGCGGACGACGTGAACGCCGAGCAGATCCGCCAGTCCGCGGGCGCCGCGGCCCGCGCGCTCACCGGCGTCGCGGTCGCCGCGACCACCCTGTCGGGACTCGACCTGGGTGCCGCCGCAGAGGGCTTCTACCTGGGCGCCTACACGTTCACCGGTTTCAAGGCGAAGTCCGCGCCCGGCGCCGACAAGCAGCCCCTCGGCCGGGTCGAGTTGCTGGTGCCCTCCCCGCGGACCGCCGCCGCGAAGAACGAACTGGCCCGCTCCGCCGCGATCGCCGAGGCCGTCGCCGTCGCCCGCGAATTCGTCAACACCCCGCCGAGCCACCTGTACCCGGAGGAGTTCGCCGCCCGAGCCAAGGCGCTCGGCACCGCCGCCGGCCTCAAGGTCCAGGTCCTCGACGAGAAGGCCCTCGAGAAGGGCGGCTACGGCGGCATCCTCGGCGTCGGCAAGGGTTCCTCGCGTCAGCCCCGGCTGGTCCGGCTCACCCACAGCCCCGCCGGTCGCGGCGTGAAGAAGGTGGCACTGGTCGGCAAGGGCATCACGTTCGACACCGGCGGCATCTCCATCAAGCCGGCCGCAGGCATGGAGAACATGACCTCCGACATGGGCGGCGCCGCGGCCGTCATCGCCACCGCGGTCCTGGCCGCGAAGCTGGGCCTGAAGGTCGGCGTCGACGCCTATGCGCCGATGGCCGAGAACATGCCGTCCGCCACCGCACAGCGCCCCGGCGACGTGCTGACCCAGTACGGCGGCACCACGGTCGAGGTGATCAACACCGACGCCGAGGGCCGGCTGATCCTCGCCGACGCGATGGTCAAGGCATGCGAACAGAACCCGGACTACCTGATCGACACCGCGACCCTGACCGGCGCACAGATGGTCGCGCTCGGCACCCGCACCCCCGGCGTGATGGGCACCGCCGAGTTCCGGGACCGGGTCGCCCGCATCTCCCAGGAGATCGGCGAGAACGCCTGGGCGATGCCGCTGCCGCGTGAGCTGCGCGGCGACCTGAACTCCAAGGTCGCGGACCTGATGAACGTCACCAACAACCGGTGGGGCGGCATGCTCGTCGCGGCCACCTACCTGAAGGAGTTCGTATCCGAGGGCGTGCAGTGGGCGCACATCGACGTCGCCGGCCCGGCCTACAACACCGGAGGCCCGTTCGGCTACACGCCGAAGGGCGGCACCGGCGTCCCGGTCCGCACGATGATCAGCGTCCTCGAGGACATCGCCGCCAACGGCTAGGCGCTTCGCGCTCGTGCGCGGTTTGCGGGTCCACACACCCACGAACCGCGCACGAGCCGTCAGGCCTCGCGGGCGCGGTTGCGCAGGATTCTCTGCCGAGCGTCGTGGTCGCGCATCCGCTGCGGATAGCCGGTCTTGCGCACGTCGTAGACGGGGATGCGCAGGTCCTCGCCGAGCTTGCGCGCCCCACGCTCGCCGCCGACCGCGCGACGGGTCCACTGCCCGTCGGCCGCGACCAGCACCACCGTCACCGGGGTGACGGTGGTGCGCGGCTCGACGAACGCTTCCACCCCCACATGGGTGCGCGCCCAGTCCGCCAGATGGCGGGCATCGGCACCGCTGGTGCGCTCGTCCCGCCCGCGCCTGCGCCCGAACATCTCGCGCAGTCCCATGGCCCTCACCTCGTCACCTGGCCGACATCGACAGATCCTGGACATTGCAGTCTGCCAGCGATTGCTGTGAGGTTCGTGAGGACGATGTGACAAGCCCCTCAGGGGACGCAGGAAATCGATCAATGCAAGGATGAACGTGCACCGCCGCGTGGCCGCCCGGTCGATTGGCTCGTCCACCGCCACCGACCCCGCGACAGCAGCTGTATTGCAGAATGTTTTTCGACCACAAGTCGACCAACTCAACAACCCGAACACAATTGTCGAGGAGTCAAAAGAAATGGCCTTCTCCGTCCAGATGCCGGCTCTCGGTGAGAGCGTCACCGAGGGAACCGTCACTAGGTGGCTCAAGCAGGAGGGAGACACGGTAGAACTCGACGAGCCCCTGCTCGAGGTCTCCACCGACAAGGTCGACACCGAGATTCCCTCCCCCGCTGCGGGCGTGCTGACCAAGATCGTCGCCCAGGAGGACGACACCGTCGAGATCGGCGGTGAGCTCGGCATCATCGGTGGCGCCGACGAGGCCCCCGCTCCGGCTCCGGCCGCTCCCGCCGAGCCCGCCCCTGCCGCTCCGGCTCCCGCGCCCGTCGCGGCCGCTGCACCGGCCCCCGCGGCGCCCGCTCCGGCCGCCGCCGCTCCCGCTGCCCCCGCGTCCGGCACCCCGGTCACGATGCCCGAACTGGGCGAGTCCGTGACCGAGGGCACCGTCACCCGGTGGCTCAAGGCCGTCGGCGACGACGTCGCGGTCGACGAGCCCCTGCTCGAGGTCTCCACCGACAAGGTCGACACCGAAATCCCCTCGCCGGTCGCGGGCACGCTGCTCGAGATCAATGCGCAGGAGGACGACACCATCGCGGTCGGTGCGCAGCTCGCCGTGATCGGCTCCGGCGCACCCGCCGCCGCCCCGGCGCCTGCTGCTCCGGCTCCCGCGCCCGCCCCGGCTCCGGCGCCTGCTGCTCCGGCTCCCGCGCCCGCCCCGGCTCCGGCGCCCGCCGCTCCGGCCGCCGATGCAACCCCGTACGTCACCCCGCTGGTCCGCAAGCTCGCCACCGAGAACGGTGTCGACCTCGCGACCGTGACCGGCACCGGTGTCGGTGGCCGCATCCGCAAGCAGGACGTCCTCGCGGCCGCCGAGGCCAAGAAGGCTCCGGCCGCAGCCCCGGCAGCACCCGCCGCAGCTGCACCGGCCGCCGCCACCACCCCGGCCGGCGTCCGCCCGGAGCTCGCGCACCTGCGCGGCACCACCCAGAAGGTGAACCGGATCCGCCAGATCACGGCGGTCAAGACCCGGGAGTCGCTGCAGACCACCGCGCAGCTGACCCAGACCTTCGAGGTCGACGTCACCAAGGTCGCGGCACTGCGGTCGCAGGCCAAGGCCGGGTTCTCCGACCGCGAGGGCGTGAACCTGACGTTCCTGCCGTTCTTCGCCAAGGCCGTCGTCGAGGCGCTCGGGGCGCACCCGAACGTCAACGCGAGCTACAACGAGGACGCCAAGGAGATCACCTACCACGCGGCCGTGCACCTCGGCATCGCGGTCGACACCGAGCAGGGTCTCCTCTCCCCGGTGATCCACAACGCCGGCGACCTGTCGCTGGCCGGCCTGGCCCGCGCGATCGCCGACATCGCGGCCCGCGCCCGCTCCGGCGGCCTGAAGCCGGACGAGCTGGCCGGTGGCACCTTCACGATCACCAACATCGGCAGCCAGGGCGCGCTGTTCGACACCCCGATCCTGGTGCCGCCGCAGGCCGCCATGCTCGGCACCGGCGCGATCGTCAAGCGCCCGATGGTGGTCACCGACGACAACGGCAACGAGTCCATCGGTGTCCGGTCGATGTGCTACCTGCCGCTCACCTACGATCACCGCCTGATCGACGGTGCCGACGCCGGTCGGTTCCTGACCACGATCAAGCAGCGGCTCGAGGAAGCGGCCTTCGAGGCCGACCTCGGCCTGTAGGTCGCGGAAACCCACGCGGGCGGGGGCACCATCGAATTCGGTGGTGCCCCCGCCCGTTTCCGGGTGCGGGACACCCCAGCGGCGGACGGCCGGTGACGCGGTGCCCCCGCTCGACCGTCGACACCAGGAGGCGAAACAACGATGAAGGTGACGATCGCCGGATCGTCGGGACTGATCGGGACGACTCTGATTGCCGCGCTGAACGCGGACGGCCACGAGGTGCGGCGCCTGGTGCGCCGGCCCGTCGCCGGGCGCGATGAGTTCCGGTGGGCGCCGGAGCGGGGCGTGCTCGACTCCCGGGCACTGGACGGCGTCGACGCGGTGGTGAATCTCTGCGGCGCCGGGATCGGCGACCAGCGCTGGTCCGGCGCATACAAGCAACTGCTGCGCGACAGCCGCGTCGCGCCCACGGACGTGCTCGCACACGCCGTCGCGGACCGGGGCGTGCCGGTTCTGGTCAACGCGAGCGCCGTCGGCTTCTACGGCGACACCGGCGACGGCGTGGTGGACGAAAATGCCCCGGCGGGTGCGGGTTTCCTCTCCGGTTTGTGCCGGGACTGGGAACGCGCCACCGAGCCCGCCCGGGACGCCGGGGCCCGGACGGTGCTGCTGCGCACCGGCACGGTGATCTCGCCGAACGGTGACCTGCTCGGTCGCCTGCGCCCGCTGTTCCGGTTCGGCCTCGGCGGACGGCTCGGCAGCGGACGGCAGTATCTGTCGTGGATCTCCCTCGACGACGAGGTCGCGGTGATCCGGTTCGCGCTGACGTCCGGTGCTCTCGCCGGTCCGGTGAACGCCACCGCCCCGAACCCGGTCACCAACGCCGGGTTCACGAAGGCCCTCGGCCACGCGCTGCGTCGCCCCACCCCCTGGGTGGTGCCGGGGTTCGCGCTGCGCGCCGCGGTCGGCGAGTTCGCGGACGAGGCGGTGCTGCACGGTCAGCGCGCACTGCCCGCCGCACTCGAGTCGGCCGGATTCACGTTCCGCCACAACACGATCGACGAGGCGCTCACCGCCGCCCTCGCGCGCTGACGCGGGTGCCGGGCGCCCTCCTCCTCCGTCCAGGCGTAACGTGTCGACAATGAGCAGCGCCACCGCCTCCGTCCGTTTCAGCGCCGAGCCGCTCGATGTCCGACCCCTCGGACTCGTCGACTACCTGGAGGCGTGGGAACTGCAGCGGAGCCTTGCCGGTGAGCGCGCCGAGGACCGCGGCCGCGACACACTCCTCCTGCTCGAGCATCCCTCGGTGTACACCGCGGGCCGCCGCACCCAGCCGGAGGACCGGCCCACCGACGGCACACCCGTGATCGACGTCGACCGCGGCGGCAAGATCACCTGGCACGGACCCGGCCAGCTGGTCGGCTACCCGATCGTCAAGCTCGCCGAGCCGGTGGACGTGGTCAACTACGTGCGCCGCATCGAAGAGGCACTGATCGCCGTCTGCGTCGATCTCGGGCTCACCTGCGGCCGCGTCGAGGGCCGGTCCGGGGTGTGGCTGCCCGCCGGCCTGAGGGACGGTGTGTGGCTGCCCGAACGCAAGATCGCCGCGATCGGCGTGCGAGTTCAGCGCGGGGTGGCCCTGCACGGCTTCGCGCTCAACTGCGATGCTGCGCTCGACCGGTTCGACGACATCGTCCCCTGCGGTATCCGCGATGCCGGCGTGGCGTCACTGTCGGGTGAACTCGGCGCGACGGTGACGACCGCCGATGTGCTTCCGGCCGTCGTCGCCGCTGTCACCGCCGCGTTCGACGGCACGATGCCGGTCACCGAACGCGACATCGAACGCGTCACTTTCGAGGACGCGACGACCCCCGAACCCGCATTCACCACCCACCGCTTCGGCTGAGCGCGGGCGACCGAAGCGACCGGCGTAGCATCGCATCGTGACTGTGGCACCCGAAAACTCCCCGGCCGCCGCCCCACAAGGGCGCAAGCTCCTTCGCATCGAGGTCCGCAACGCCGAGACCCCGATCGAGCGGAAACCCAACTGGATCAAGACCCGCGCGAAGATGGGCCCGGAGTACACCGAGCTCAAGACGCTGGTTCGCAGCGAGGGCCTGCACACCGTGTGCGAGGAAGCCGGCTGCCCCAACATCTACGAGTGCTGGGAAGACCGCGAGGCCACCTTCCTCATCGGCGGCGACCAGTGCACCCGGCGGTGCGACTTCTGCCAGATCGACACCGGCAAGCCCGCCGCCCTCGACCGCGACGAACCCCGCCGCGTCGCCGAGTCGGTCCAGTCGATGGGCCTGCGCTACTCGACCATCACCGGCGTCGCCCGCGACGACCTCCCCGACGAGGGCGCCTGGCTCTACGCCGAGACCGTCCGCCAGATCCACGAACTGAACCCCACCACCGGCGTCGAGAACCTCATCCCCGACTTCCACGCCCACCCCGATCTGCTCGCCGAGGTCTTCGACGCCCGCCCCGAGGTCCTCGCGCACAACCTCGAGACCGTCCCCCGGATCTTCAAGCGCATCCGGCCCGCGTTCCGCTACGAGCGTTCCCTCGCGGTGATCACCGCCGCCCGTCACTTCGGCCTGGTCACCAAGTCGAACCTGATCCTCGGCATGGGCGAGACCCCCGACGAGGTCCGCGAGGCCATGGTGGACCTGCACGAGGCCGGCTGCGACATCATCACCATCACCCAGTACCTGCGCCCGTCGCCGCGCCACCACCCCGTCGAACGCTGGGTCAAGCCGGAGGAATTCGTCGAGCACTCCGAGTTCGCCACCGAACTCGGCTTCGCCGGTGTCATGGCCGGACCGCTGGTCCGCTCCTCCTACCGCGCCGGCCGTCTCTACGCCCAAGCCATGGCCCATCACGGCCGTCCCCTCCCCGCCGGACAGGCCCACCTCGCCGAGGAGGGCAGTGCCTCCCAGGAGGCGGGCTCGCTGATCGAGCGCCTCGCCCGCGCCTGACCGCCGAACCCGGCGTCCCGCCGCCCCGACCCGACATCCCTGGTCGGGTGCGATCGGCGGCGGGCCCGGGTCGTATCCTGTGAGGTATGGCGAACGGCAGTAAGTCCGGAAAAACGGGCAAGGCAAGCAAGGAAGCGAAGGCCGCTGCGAAAGCGGCCCGCAGGGCGGCGTCGAAGGAACGGCGCAGCCAGCTGTGGCAGGCGTTCAATCTGCAGCGCAAGGAAGACAAGCTGCTGCTGCCGCTGATGATCGGCGCCGTCGTCGGCCTCGCCGTCGTGTTCTTCCTGGTCGGTCTCATCTTCGGGCTCCAGTGGTTCCTGCTGCCTGTCGGCATCCTGCTCGGCGTGCTGGCCGCGTTCGTTATCTTCGGTCGTCGCGTCCAGAAGACCGTCTACGGCAAGGCCGACGGTCAGGCCGGTGCGGCGGCGTGGGCGCTGGACAACCTGCAGGGCGGCTGGCGGGTGACCAACACCATCGCCGGCACCACCCAGCTCGACGCGGTGCACCGCGTGATCGGCCGCCCGGGCGTCATCCTGGTCGCCGAGGGCGCCCCGCAGCGCGTCAAATCGCTTCTCGCGCAGGAGAAGAAGAAGACCGCCCGCCTGGTCGGCGACACCCCGATCTACGACATCGTGGTCGGCAACGACGAGGGCCAGGTGCCGCTCTCACAGCTGCAGAAGTACCTGATGAAGCTGCCGAAGAACATCGACACCAAGCGGATGGACTCCATCGAGGGGCGGCTCGCCGCACTCGGCAACCGTGGCGGCCCGGCGATGCCGAAGGGCCCGGTCCCCGGCGGAGCGAAGATGAAGGGCGTGCAGCGCACGATCCGCCGCCGCTAGCGCTTCGCGCAGGTGCGTGTCTTCGGCCGCTCCCCTGGTCATCTCACCTGATGCACAGAACGCTCACGACCGCCTCTCGCCGAATCTCTCGATTCGAGCGACGTGGTCGTGAGCGTTCTGTGCGTTCGGGGCCGAAACCACGCACCCGGGGTCCGGAGCCTCACCCCAGCGGAAGTGTCTAGCGCGACCGGACCAGCGCGGTGCCGGTGGCGCGGTCGTGCATGCCGCGACCGTCGGTGTCGGTGATCAGCGGCGGGACCATGAACACCAGCAGCACCTGACGGGCCAGCGCCCGCACGATGCCGACCGGGACCGGCTTGTCGATGCGCGCGACCTGCAGTCCGACGCAGTACTGGCCGGGCGTGAACGAGAACAGCGTCACGGTCACGACACCGACCACGAACCACACCATCAGCACGACGCTGGACAGCCGGCTGTCGAGGGCGTCGCCGCCGAGGAGCAGGATCGACACGCCGCCGGCCATCAGCCAGTCGATCATCAGCGCGGCGAGGCGGCGGCCGGAACCGACCAGCGACCCCGGGCCGCTCTCGGGTAGCCCGATCCGCTCTCCCCGGTACTTCGGGGTACCGTCGTCGTCGATCGGGAGTGCGGCCGTCGGGCCGGAGAGCCAGGATCCAGTCATACGAGCCATGTGTCCAGGATAAGCGCACCCCGGCACCTCACAACGGTCGCGTACACGATGTGACCTACGTCGTAAATCGCGACGTGTAACACTGGCGAAACACGGACTTGATTGTTGGGCAACACCGAGTCCATACCGTCGCCTCGACGAACCCGCCGCAATCAACACTGGCTGGGACCCAACTGAAGGAGCACAAGCGTGGCGTTCAGCACGGCCGAAGAGGTCATCAAGTACATCGCCGACGAGCAGGTCGAGTACGTCGACATCCGATTCAGCGACCTGCCCGGCGTCCAGCAGCACTTCTCGATCCCGGCTTCGGCGTTCAACAAGGATGTCTTCGAGGACGGCCTCGCGTTCGACGGCTCGTCCGTCCGCGGCTTCCAGTCCATCCACGAGTCGGACATGATGCTGCTGCCCGACGTCTCGACCGCGCAGATCGACCCGTTCCGTGCCGCCAAGACGCTGAACATCAACTTCTTCGTCCACGACCCGTTCACCCGTGAGTCCTACAGCCGCGACCCCCGCAACGTCGCCCGGAAGGCCGAGGAGTACCTGAAGTCGACCGGCATCGCCGACACCGCCTTCTTCGGTGCCGAGGCCGAGTTCTACATCTTCGACAACGTCTCCTACGAGTCGAACATGAACGGCGCGTTCTACAAGCTCGACGCCGTCTCCGGCGCCTGGAACACCGGCAACGAGCGCAACGCCGACGGCAGCCCGAACCTCGGCTACAAGGTCCGCGCGAAGGGTGGCTACTTCCCCGTCGCCCCGTACGACCACTACGTCGACCTGCGTGACGAGATCTCCACCAACCTGACCAACGCGGGCTTCGAGCTCGAGCGCGGCCACCACGAGGTCGGCACCGGCGGCCAGCAGGAGATCAACTACAAGTTCAACACCCTCCTCGCCGCGGCCGACGACCTGCAGCTGTTCAAGTACATCGTCAAGAACACCTGCTGGCAGCACGGCAAGTCCGCCACCTTCATGCCGAAGCCGCTCTTCGGTGACAACGGCTCGGGCATGCACGTCCACCAGTCGCTGTGGAAGGACGGCAAGCCGCTGTTCCACGACGAGGCCGGCTACGCGGGTCTGTCCGACCTGGCCCGCTGGTACATCGGCGGCATCCTGCACCACGCGCCGTCGCTGCTCGCGTTCACCAACCCGACGATCAACTCGTACCACCGCCTGGTTCCGGGCTACGAGGCCCCGATCAACCTGGTCTACAGCCAGCGCAACCGCTCCGCGGCCGTCCGCATCCCGATCACGGGCAACAACCCGAAGGCCAAGCGCCTCGAGTTCCGCGCGCCGGACTCCTCGGGCAACCCGTACCTGAACTTCGCCGCGCAGATGATGGCCGGCCTGGACGGCATCAAGAACAAGATCGAGCCGATGGCTCCGGTCGACAAGGACCTCTACGAGCTCCCGCCGGAGGAGGCCCGCAACATCCCGCAGGCCCCCACCAGCCTGTCTGCCGTCATCGACCGGCTCGAGCAGGATCACGACTACCTCACCGAGGGTGGCGTGTTCACCACCGACCTGATCGAGACCTGGATCTCCATCAAGCGTGAGCAGGAGATCGCGCCCGTGAACCTGCGGCCGCACCCCTACGAGTTCCAGCTCTACTACGACGTGTAAAGAGTCGGCACTGGAATCAGGGCTCTGACCTGGCAAATCATTTTGGAGCGCCTGATTCCGTCCGCGGTTCGTCCGCAGTAGATTTCGAGTCGGCCCGCCCGGCGATCACTGAACCGATCGCCAGGCGGGCCGACTCGTCTGCATCCGGCCACATGTGCGCGTGGACGTCCACCGGTGGATCACCGGTGTTCCTCGGGTGACTGCTCGAGCCAAGGACAGCCGTTCACCAACACAAGGTGATTCCTTTTGCCTGTACGCCGATGGAACATGTTCTAGGTTGGGACGGTCGCCATGGTGTCGCGAAAGGAAACCCGATGCAGTTCAACCTTGCGGACGTCTTCGAAACGGTCGCTTCCGCAGTGCCCGATCGTGTCGCACTGAGCTATGAGGGCGAGAACCTCTCCTACGCCGAGCTGGATGGGGAGGCGAACAAGACCGCCGCGATGCTCACCGCGGCGGGTGTCTCGGCGGGTGATCACGTCGCCCTGTTCCTGAAGAACAGCGTTGAGCACGTCACGAGCATCCTCGGCCTCGTCAAGCTCCGCGCCGTGCCGATCAACGTCAACTACCGGTACACACCCGCGGAGCTGGAGTACATCTTCACCAACTCCGACTCCGCCGCCGTCGTCGTCGAGCTTCCCGAACATCAGGTAACCCTCGCCGGTCTGCTCGAGTCCTGCCCGCTGATCCGGACCGTGGTCGTGGTCGGCGACACAACCGACGAACTTCGGGCCGCCGCCGCAGCGCGCGGCGTCGCCCTCGTCGACTTCGCCGACACTCGCAACCAGCCGGCGACCGGCGACTTCGCGACTCGTTCCGGCGACGACCTGTACGTGCTGTACACCGGTGGTACCACCGGGTACCCGAAGGGCGTCATGTGGCGTCAGGACGATTTCTTCCGCAAGCCGCTCTCCGGCGGCAACCCGTACGGCGAGGGCGCCCGGCAGGATCTCGCGGAGGTCGCGGCCGCGGCGAAGGAGTTCCCCGACCTGGCGTTCCTGATCGCGGCGCCGCTCATGCACGGCGCCGCGCTGTACTCGTTGTTCACCTTCTTCACACTCGGCGCGCGCGTCGTGCTGCGCCGGGACTTCAACCCGGAGAAGGTCGTCGAGTCGATCGAGACGGACCGCGTCCAGGTGATTCTCATCGTCGGCGACGGCATGGGCCTGCCGCTCGTCGACGAGATGGAACGCCGTAAAGGCGAGGTCGACATGAGCTCGCTGTTCTCGATCACCTCCGGCGGCGCGATCTGGTCGACCAGCGTCCGCGACCGGATGCTCGCGGTGAAGCCGGACCTGCTGCTGCGCGACAACTTCGGCGCGTCCGAGTCGGGCAACGACGGGGCGTTCACCATCGACGAAGCCGGCAACCTGCGGATGCCGCCGTCGCCGAACATGATCGTCGTCGACGAGCGATTCGAGCAGATCCCCGCAGGCTCCGATGACATCGGCTACATCGCTCGGATCGGCAACGTCCCGCTCGGCTACTACAAGGACGAGGAGAAGACAGCTCGAACTTTCCCGACCCGCGCTGACGGTGTCCGGATGTCGGTGCTCGGCGACATGGGCAGGGTCGAAGCGGACGGCACCATCGTCTTCCTCGGGCGCGGCTCGCAATGCATCAACACCGGTGGTGAAAAGGTCTTCGCCGAAGAGGTCGAGGCCGCGCTGCATGCGCATCCGTCGATTTCGGATGCACTCGTTGTGCCGATCCCTGACGAACGTATGGGCCAGCAGGTCGCAGCGGTGATCGCGACCTATCCAGACTCGTCCGAGCTCACGCTCGACGAAGTCCAGGAACATTGCCGAAAGTCCCTCGCCGGGTACAAGATCCCGCGTTCGGTGGTCCTCGTGGATGAAGTCAAGCGGACCCCGGCCGGCAAGGCCGACTACCGCTGGGCAACTTCCATGGCATCGTCCTAGGAAGGTGGCGGCACCCCTGGGCGCCCACCCGGTCGCCCAGGGGTGCCGCCCGCCACTCGTGTCGCTGGGCCGCACGGCTGTCCGGGATGATCGACCGCATGCCAGCCGCTCGCCGCACCGACCGCCGGACCACGTTCGACCGCGCCGCGCGGGCCTATGACGGGGCCCGGCCCGAGTACCCGCCTGCGCTCTTCGACGAACTCGTCCGCGCGACCGGGGTGACTCCGGGCGATTCCCTGCTGGAGATCGGCGGCGGAACCGGCAAGGCGACGGTCGAACTGGCACGACGCGGTTTCGCCGTCACGTCGGTGGAACTGGGCCCAGCCCTGGCCGCGGTCGCGCGGGAGAACCTCGCGCCGTTCGCGAACGCCGAGGTGGTCTGCGCCGACTTCGAAACCTGGGAGCCGGCGCCCTCGGCGTCCTTCGACCTCGTGTTCGCTGCGACGGCGTGGCACTGGATCGACCCCGCGATGCGATACGCCAAGGCCGCCAGGCTCCTTCGCCCACACGGGCATCTTGCGTTCTGGACGGCACTGCACGTCGTGCCCGACGAGGGCGACCCCTTCTTCCAGGACATGCAGCCGATCTACGACGAGATCGGCGAAGGAATGCCGCCCGGAACGGTCTGGCCCCGCCCCGGCGAACTCGCCGATCATCGGGCGGAGATCGAATCGACCGGGCTCTTCGAGGGCGTCACGGTGAGTCATTTCGACTGGGAGGTCGGCTACGACGCGGACGGCTACCTCGCGCTTCTGGACACCTTCTCGAGCCACATCGCGATGGCGGGGTGGCAGCGGGAGCGTCTCCACGGCGAGATCCGCCGACGCATCGAGGACCGACCGGACCACCGGGTGCGGCGCCATTTCGGCACCGTTCTCCACACCGCCCGTCGTGTGGAGCATCTGCCGAACCTCGCCTGACTCCTGCCCGGCGAGCACCGGCTGCGGGGTGTCCGGTCCCGATCAGCGAGAAGTTGCCACATCCACGGCACCCTCCGCAATAGCTTCGATTCGTGACCACCGGCATCCAGACATTTCCGCACCTCCTCGCTCCCGGCACCATCGGTCCGATGACGCTGGACAACCGCGTCGTTCTGCCCGCTATGGACATGAACCTCTGCGAGGACGGCGAGATCCACCAGGGCGACATCGATCACTTCGTTGCCCGCGCCGAGGGCGGTACCGCTCTGATCATCACCGGCTGCGCCGCGGTGGCCTACCCGGCGGGCTGCACCAGCCGTAAGGAGCCGGGCCTGTCCGAGGACCGGTTCATCCCGGGCCTGAAGGCGCTCGCCGACGCGATCCATGCCGCCGGGAGCAAGCTGTGCGTGCAGATGGTGCACCACGGCAAGGTGGCTCGCATCGACACCCTCGACGGCCGCCCGCAGCTGGTGCCGTCCATTCCGAAGCCGCCCGGTGACATGAGCGCGATGGCCGACTGCACCCCCGAGGAACTCGGGAAGATGGCCGCCATCCAGGAGGGCAAGCGGGCCACCCACCACGAGGCCACCCAGGAGGACCTCGACTGGCTGGTGCGGATGTTCGCCGAGGCCGCGGGCCGCGTCCTGGCCGCCGGTGGTGACGCGGTCGAGATCCACTGCGCCCACAACTACGTCCTCGGCGGATTCCTGAGCCGCTACTCGAACCAGCGCACCGACGAGTACGGCGGGTCACTGGAGAACCGAGCCCGGCTCGCGTGCGAGGTGATCAGCGCGGTCAAGGAGAAGGTGGGTGACGGCCTGGCGATCATCGTGCGCCTGGCCGGGCAGGAGTACGGCGAGTCCGACGGCCTGACCGCCGACGAGGCGGCCGCCGCGGCGGCCCTGTTCGAGAAGGCGGGCGCGGACGCCATCCACGTCACCGGCACCGCGCTGAACGCCTTCGCGAACTTCACCGACGGTCCGCTGCCCAACAAGGTCGGCTATTACACCGACAATGCGGCGATCGTGAAGCGCGCGGTGTCGATTCCCGTGATCACCGTCGGCCGGATGCTCCCCGAGGTCAGCGAGAAGATGATCTCCGAGGGCAAGACCGACTTCGTCGCAATGGGCCGTCAACTGCTCGCCGACCCCGGTCTGGTCGGCAAGCTCAAGGCCGGGCGGGCCGAGCAGGTCCGGCCCTGCATCAACTGCTACGTCTGTGTGCAGGAGAACTTCTGGGACGAGACGCCGCTGTGCGCGGTCAACCCCGCACTCGGCAACGAGGCCCTGCTGCCGTTCCCCGCGGTCAAGGCTCGCAAGCACGTCGTCGTGGTCGGCTCCGGCCCGGGCGGACTCGAGTCCGCGCGCGTCGCCGCCGAGCGGGGCCACCGCGTCACGATCCTGGAGAAGTCCGACCGCGTCGGCGGCACGCTGTGGTTCTCCACGCTGACCACCCCGGACAACGAACGGCTGCTGAACTGGCTGACGAGCGAGGTGACACGGCTCGGCGTCGAGGTGCGGCTGAACACCACGGCCACCGCCGCGTCGGTGCGTGCCCTCAACCCGGACGAGGTCGTCGTCGCGACCGGCGCGGTGCGCGAACGCCCGAACGTACCCGGCGGCAATCTGCCGCACGTGCAGACCGGCGACACGATGCGCGCACTGATGAGCGGATCGGGTGACGTCTCCGACCAGTCCGCGCTCTTCCGTGCACTGGGCAAGTTGGCAGGGCTGACCGGAATCACCAAGAGCCCGGGCAGGATTCGTGACCTGAGCCGCCGATTCCTCAAGTTCCTTCCGATGACCCGCAACGTCGTCGTGATCGGCGGCTCGCTGGTCGGCCTCGAGCTCGCCGAGTTCCTCGCCGAGCGGGGCAGCCGCGTCACCCTGATCGAAGAGGGCCAGCAGCTCGGTGTGCCGATGGCGATGCCGCGGCGCTGGACCGCCGTCAAGCACTCGCGTGAGGTGGGCGTGAACATCTACCGCAAGGCGACGGTCAAGCGCATCACCCGCAAGACCGTCGAGTTCACCGCCGGCGGCGAGACCCTCACCGTGCCGGCGTCGCTGGTCGTGGTGGCCACCGGGGTGTCGGCCGCAGCTCCGCTGGCCGATGCCCTCGGCGCGTCCGGTGTGAACGTCCGCGTGGTCGGCGACGCAGGCTCCGTCGACTACATCGAGGGTGCGATGCACTCCGCGTGGAAGGTCGCCACCGAAATCTGAGTCACACCACGCGGCTCGGTCACCGAGGCCCGTCCGCCCCTTCCCGGGGTGGACGGGCCTCGACCCGTTTCCGGACGATCCACCCCAACGGGACACGCCACGATTCCCCGAACGTTGCACGGGCACTCTCCCGGGAGCAAGGTGATCTGTGACCAACGGAACAGTGGGAGGTGAGCGCGCGGTGGATCTGCAGACCTGGTGGGAATTCGTCAGCGTCCGTCGCCAGCAACTGGTCACCGACTCGTTCCTGCACGTCAGCGCCGTCGTCCAGTCGGTGATCCTCGCGACGATCCTCGCCGTCGGGATCGGCATCGCCGTCTACCGCAGTCCATTCGGCTCCACCGTCGCGACCGGGTTGGCCAGCACCATCCTGACGGTTCCCTCGTTCGCGCTGTTGGGCCTGCTGATCCCGATCATGGGGCTCGGGGTGCGCCCGACCGTGACGGCCCTGGTCCTGTACGCACTGCTGCCGATCATCCGGAACACCATCATCGGCCTGGCGTCGGTCGACCCGGCGGTCAGCGACGCGGCTCGCGGAGTCGGGATGAGCCGGTTGCGAATCCTCGGCCGGATCGAACTGCCGCTGGCCTGGCCGTCGATCCTGACCGGCATGCGCGTGAGCACCCAGATGCTGATGGGCATCCTCGCGATCGCCGCCTACGCGAAGGGCCCTGGGCTGGGCAACCTCATCTTCTCCGGCCTCTCCCGCGTCGGCAGCCCGAACGCCGTCCCGCAGGCGCTGACCGGCACCGTGCTCATCGTCATCCTCGCGCTGATCCTCGACGGCATCTACGTCGTGATCGGCAAGCTGACCACGTCGAAGGGAATCCGATGAGCGCCGCCGACCAGCACGACAATCACGGCGGCGCAGGCGCCGGGGCCCACGGTGTCGAGATCGTCCTGGACGAGGTCGTCAAGCGGTACCCGAACGCGCCCACGCCCGCCGTCGCTGGTGTCTCGATGACGATCCCCGCCGGCGAGACCGTGGTGTTCGTCGGCCCGTCCGGCTGCGGCAAGACCACCACGATGCGGATGATCAACCGGCTCATCGAACCGACGTCGGGCACCATCACCATCGGCGGCCGGGACGCGCTGTCCATCGACGCGGACAAGCTGCGGCGGGGAATCGGGTACTCCATCCAGCAGGCGGGCCTGTTCCCCCACGTCACCGTCGGCAAGAACATCGCGACCGTGCCCGGCCTGGTCGGGTGGGACCGCAAGCGCATCGCGGCCCGCGTCGACGAGATGCTCGACCTGGTCGGCCTCGACCCCGACACGTACCGGAACCGCTACCCGCGGCAACTGTCCGGCGGTCAGCAGCAACGCGTCGGGGTGGCCCGGGCGCTGGCCGCCGATCCCCCGGTGCTGCTGATGGACGAGCCGTTCGGCGCGGTCGATCCGATCACCCGCGGCCTGCTGCAGGACGAGTTGCTGCGTCTGCAGTCCGAACTCGGGAAGACGATCGTGTTCGTCACCCACGACTTCAACGAGGCCGTCAAGCTCGGTGACCGGATCGCGGTGCTGGGCAACCAGTCCCGCATCCTGCAGTACGACACCCCGGAGGCGATCCTGGCCAATCCGGCGGACGAGACGGTCGCCGGATTCGTCGGCGGCGACGCCTCCCTCAAGCAGTTGACGTTGACCCGGGTGCGGGACGTTCGGCTGCTGCACTGTCCCACCGTCCACGAGGACGGATCCGTCGAGGAGTTCCGGGACGCGCTGCTGGCCCGCAAGCGCCGGTGGGGACTGGTCCTCGACCACCGGAACCGGCCGCTGCGGTGGGTCTCGCCCCCGCATCTGGCGCACGCGACGTCGCTCCGCGGAGTGGGTGATCCGGTCGGCGAGCTCGTCTCGGTGCAGTCGACGCTGCAGGACGCGCTCGAGGCGCTGCTGGCGGAGTCGAGCGCGTCGACGGTCGTCACCGGCCGGCGGGGCGAGTACGCGGGCCTGATCACCATCGACATCCTCGTCGCGGCCCTGCGCGAACTGCGCGAGGAGCACGCGGGCGACCACGACGACGAGCACACGAACGCCAGCTGGATCGAGCCGACGGGCCGGCACGGCGGATCCCGGCCTGCCGTCCCCGGGGCGCAGGCGGTCCCCGCGGAGGAGGCGACGCCGTGAGCACCGTCGCCGAGGGCCGATCGGAACGGGCCCGGCTGCTGGTCCAGCCGGTGCTGGTGCTGATACTGGTTGCGGGAGTGCTGTTCTGGGCGTTCAACCGGGAGCTCACCGCCACCCAGCAGGCCAGCATCAGCATCTCGAACATCGCGAACCTGACGTGGGAGCACGTGCTGATCACGGTCGCGGTCGTCGCGATCGTGCTGGTGCTCGCGGTGCCGTTGGGCACCCTGCTCACCCGTCCCGGCTGGAACCGGGTGGCGCCCTTCTTCGTCGGCATCGCGAACGTCGGGGCTGCGGCGCCCGCGATCGGTCTACTGGTGCTGTTCTACCTCGCCACCCGCACCACCGGGTTCTGGATCGGGGTGCTGCCGATCGCCTTCTACTCGCTGCTTCCGGTGCTGCGCAACACGATCCTCGGCTACCAGGAGGTCGACCCCGCGCTGATCGACGCGGGCCGCGGCCAGGGCATGTCCGCGGTGACGGTGCTGCGCCGGGTGGAGTTCCCGATGGCGGTGCCCTACATCCTCGCCGGACTGCGGACGTCGCTGGTGCTCGCGGTCGGCACCGCGACACTGTGCTTCCTGGTCAGCGCCGGGGGGCTCGGGATCCTCATCGACACCGGCTACAAGTTGCGCGACAACGTCACCCTGGTGGTCGGCGCGGTGCTCGCCGTCGCGCTGGCACTGTTCGTCGATTGGCTCGGTGCGCTCGCCGAGGTGTACCTCGGCCCGAAGGGGTTGCGTTGACATGAAAGCTGCCCTGTCATGAGAACCCTGCGCGCGATGGTCGCGGTGGCCGCGGTGGTGGCCACCCTGTCGGCGTGCGGTCTCGAGTCCGGCGGCGCCGTGCCACTGGAGGTCGGGCCGGGCAGCATCACCCCGGTCGAGGAACTCGAGAGCGTCCCGGTGACCGTGGGATCCAAGGACTTCACCGAGCAGATCATCCTCGGCTACATCATCGAGTTCGCCCTGTCCGCAGCCGGGGCGGACGTGCGCGACCTGACGAACATCCAGGGGTCGAACAGCACCCGGGACGCGCAGCTCGCCGGGCAGATCGACGTCACCTACGAGTACACCGGCACCGGCTGGATCAACTATCTCGGTCACGAGCAGCCGATCCCCGACCCGACCGCGCAGTTCGAGGCGGTCCGGGACGAGGACCTCGAACGCAACGGCATGGTGTGGACCGATCCCGCACCGATGAACAACACCTATGCCCTGGCCACCAACCGGGCCACCGCGGACGCGACCGGGGTGCGCACCCTCTCGGACTACGCGGCGCTGGTGGAACGCGACCCGGCGGCCGCGACCACGTGCGTGGAGACCGAGTTCAACGTGCGGCAGGACGGCTACCCGGGCATGGCCGCCGCGTACGGGTTCGATCCCACCAAGGCGGACAAGCGCCTGCTGCAGACCGGCATCATCTACCAGGCGACCGCGGACGGCACGCAGTGCAAGTTCGGCGAGGTGTTCACCACGGACGGCCGGATCGTCGCCCTCGATCTGGTTCTGCTCGAGGACGACCGGTCGTTCTTCCCGAAGTACAACCCGGCGATCACGATGCGGGAGGAGTTCGCCCGCGAGCACCCCGAGATCGCCGAGGTGATGGCCCCGATCTCCGCGGCGCTGACCAACGAGGAGATCAGCGAACTCAACCGCCAGGTCGACGTCGACGGCCGCGAGCCCGCCGACGTCGCCCGGAACTGGCTGGCAGACAAGGGCTTCGTCACCATTCCCTAGGCACGTCGTGCACAGTGACGGAGCCGCCTACAGCGCGCGGAAGCGCGGGATCAGGTGCTCGGCGACCTGCTTCGCCTCGTCGATCAGCGGCCAGCCGGCGAGGATGAGCGACGTCAGGCCGGTGCGGTCGCGCAGGGTCCGCACGTGCCCCGTGATCTCGTCGGGATCGCCCACGTAGTAGACGGCGGACGAGCCGGTCGCGAAGATGTCCAGCGGGGACCAGGCGGTGATGCCGGCGTACAGGCCGTCACCGAGGTACAGGTCCTCCGGTTCCGGGATCTTCCCGGAGACGATGGTGTTCACCCAGCCCTGCCGCTGGGCGTCGCGGGCGGTGAACGTCTTGAGATCCTGCGCGCCGCCGGTCCGCCTGCGGACCGCCTTGTCGAGGACGTCGGTGATCTGGTCGATGCCGGCCTTCTCGAACAGCGACCGGAAGCGGTCCATGGCCTCGTCCCGGGTGGGGCGCACGATCACGCCGGACAGCGCACCGAAGTCGCTGAACTCGCGACCGGCCGCTGCGGCCGCCGCCCGCGCACCGGCGAACTTCTCCTCGATGAACGCCGTCTCCCGCAGCATCGCCAGGTAGGCGTCGAGGACCTTGCCCGAGTTCGCCAGTCCCGCAGGCGAATCACCGGTGCCCCACAGCGGAACCGTGTGCCCCTCGGCCGAGTCGACGCGCAGCGGGGTGTTCGGGAAGTTGGACTCGGTGCCCTCGCGGTAGTAGCGCCGGAAGTCGGCCCAGTACTGCTCCCCCAGTTCGTACCGCCGGTCGTGCTCGACGTTCATGTCGTACTTGGTGAGGATGTTGTCGCGGCCGTTGACGGAGTTGATCATCAGCCGGCCACCGCTGAACGCGTCGAAGGTCAGGGCCTTCTCGGCGAGCAGCCGGGCGGGAGTCATGTTGGCGTACACCGCGACCAGGAACTTCATCCGCGAGGTGTGCGAGGCCGCCCACGTCGCCGACAGGAACGGATCGTTCGACCAGGTCGCCACGAGGGCACCGTCGAAGCCGCCCTCGTCGATGGTCTTGGCGAGTTCGATCTGCCGCTGCCCGTCGACGGGGTACAGCCCGCCCGGGCTCCACGGGAAGTCGCCGTCGGCCTGGGTCAGGTACCAGAAGGTCTTGATGCTCACAGGTTCCCGGCCTTCTCGGTCGCGTCGAAGGTCTCGACCCGGGCGCGATCGGCGAGCGTCGTGGCGTCGACGGTGTACAGCGCGTCGAGGTAGGCGACGGCGAACGATCCCGGGCCGGACGAGTTCGCCTCGGCGATCTCCGACGCGACCGCGACGTGCGCGTGCGCGGCGGCGAGCCCGATCAGCGGGGTCGGTGCCACCGCGAGGTACGCGGCGACGAGACCGCCGAGCGAGCAGCCGGTGGAGGTGACGCGCGGCAGCATCGCGCTGCCGCCGCCGATCCGGACCCCGACGACACTGCCGTCGGCGGCCCGTCCCACCAGGTGGTCGACGGGTCCGGAGGCCGAGACAACCTCGGCGTGGTCGAGCAGGGCGAGGGCCGCGGGCACGGCGGCGGCCGGGTCGTCGGAGCTGTCCACGCCGCGGGTGTCGCCGCCGAGCCCGGCCAGCGCGATGATCTCGGACGCGTTGCCCCGGATCGCGGTGGGCCGGTACTTCAGCAGGTCCACGGCGAGGCCGCTGCGCCACGCGAGGCCGCCGACGCCGACGGGGTCGAGCACCCAGGGGGTGCCCGCGTCGTGCGCGGCCTCCGCGGCCGCGGTGAATGCCGCTGCGGTGCCGTCGTCGGGGGTGCCGAGGTTGACCAGCACACCTCCCGCGATCCGCGCGAAGTCACCGGCCTCGTGGGCGTTGTCGATGTGCGCGTTGCTGGCGCCGGCCGCGAGCAGCACGTTGGTCAGGAAGTTCGCCGACACGACGTTGGTCAGGGAGTGGACGAGCGGGACCCCGGCGCGGAGGGCGTCGAGGGCGCGACCGAGGTCGTCGGAGGTCAGGGCAGTGGTCATGGAGAATTCCTGTGGCAGAGAGGGTTTCGAGGGTTCGGGACTATCGGCGCCGGTGACATCGCTTCATTCGTCACCACCTGCGGTCGTGACCATCGGCAGTGCCGGGTCAGCGGACCACTCTTCGATCGACCCGTCGTACACCTGCAGGTCGTCGTGGCCGGCGAGGACGAGACCGAGCGCGGTCAGGCACGCCGACACGCCGCCACCGCAGTAGAGGACGACCGGCCGCTCGGCGCCTGCGAGGGCGTCCTCGGCGAGCGCCCGCACCTCGTCGACGCCGCGAACGAGTCCATCGTCGTCGAGCAGGCTCTTCGCGGACAGGTTGCGGCTGCCGGGGAGGTGCCCGCGCCGGCTGTACCGGGTCTGCTCGGCACCCGAGAATTGCGCGGGGGCCAGCGCGCACACCAGGGTGCCGGGCGCGTCGCCCTCTACGATCGCGGACACGTCGGCACGGTCCACCCAGAGCGGCCGGTAGTGCAGCCCGGGATCGGTGGCGACCGCGGTCGACGGCGCCGCGTCGCCGGTCTCGACCGGCAGGCCGAGTTCCGTCCACCGGGCCAGACCCCCATCGAGGACGCGTGCCTCGACACCGACACTGCGCAGCAGCCACCACACCCGCGAGGCCCAGGTCATCGAGCCCTGGTCGTAGACCACGACATCGATACCCGCCGAGATACCCAGTGCCGCAAGCTCGTCCGCGAGCTGTCGGACCGGGGGCCGACTGAAGTGCAGGGTATTGGCGGTGTCCGAGAACGCGCTGAGGAGATCGACGTGCCGCGAGCCGGGAACGTGGGCATCACGCCAGAGCGCTCCGCCGGACTCCGGCCGGTAGTCGCCGTCGAAGCGCGGGGGGGCGAGGAGGACGGTGACGTCCAGGACGACGGGAGTGTCGCCGCGACCGATCGCGTCGGACAGCTCGTCGACCCCGATCAACGGTGGGTTGTGCACGCTCACGCCTTCCTGAAAGTTCGAACGAACCGAACCTAAATGAGGACAAGCGTATACGCAAGTATTCGAATGTCTTCCCTGGCATAATCATCGCGGCGGCCGCGGACCGCGACCGAAAACGAGGGAGGACACGATGACGCGCGAGGACGACGACCTGGGCACCCTGATGCTCACCGGTGCGGCGGGCCGGTCGGATCAGACCTCGAAGCAGTACCTACGGCTGCGCGCGGACATCCTCGACGGCAAGTTCCCGCAGGGCGCGCCGCTGCACGAGACGCAGCTCAGCGAGACGTACGGCGCCTCGCGCACCCCCATCCGCGAAGCACTGAACTGGCTCGCCCACGACGGGCTCCTGGAACGAGCGGCGCGCGGGTTCCGGGTCCGGTCCGGCACACCCGAGGACGTGATCGAGATCTACGCCGCCCGCGTCGCTCTCGAATCCGAGGCCGCGGGAGCCGCCGCGATCCGGCACACCGACCTCGACATGGCCCGGCTCGAACGGCTGCACCGGTCGTGCTGCGACGCCGACGACGACGCAGCGGTCCGCACCGGCAACTTCCGCTTCCACGAGGCGCTGTGGCAGGCCGCGCACAACACGACGATCATGACGCTGCTCGTCCGCCTGACCACCCAACTGCGGATCTACGACAGCGGCCCGCCGTCGAACTACGGCGAGCCGGATCTGCTCAATTCCGAGCACGACCTGATCCTCGACGCGCTGCGCGCCCGCGACGAGCGCGCCGCCCGCGAGCACATGCGCACCCACCTCGAGCGCAGCCGCGAGCAGCGCATCCGCCTCTTCGCCGGCGAGTAGCGCTACGCGCTCGTGCGCGGTTTGCGGGTGTGGGGACCCGCAAACCGCGCACGAGCGGCGCAGCCGCCTCAGTACCGGCGAGCGGCGTAGAACGGCATCGAGTCCAGCGGCGCCTTCTTCACCGGCTGACCGGTGGTCGGGGCGTGCACGACCATGCCGCCGCCGGCGTACAGGCCGACGTGCTCGGCGCCGTTGAACAGCACCACGTCACCGGGCTGCAGGTTTCCGCGCCCGACCGGGCTGCCGCCGTTCACCTGGTCGTACGTGGTGCGCGGCACGGAGACGCCGGCCTGCCGGTACGCCCACTGCACCAGGCCCGAGCAGTCGAAGGCATTCGGGCCGGTCGCGCCCCACACGTAGGGGGATCCCAGCTTGGACAGCGCGGCGTCGAGCGCACGCTGACCGTTGGTCGCCATCGGCGCCGGGAGGGGCGCCGAACCGGGGCCGGGGATCTCGACGGTTCCCACTCCGGGGATCGTGATCGGCTGTGCGGCGGCCGGGACGGCCGGCAGCGCCAGCACCCCACCGGCGATCGCGGCGGCCACAACCAGGCCACGAACGGATCGTGAGGTTCGCCGGGTGCTTGGCATGCGGTGCTTCGACATCTTCGCTGGTCCTCCGGGATTCTCCCGCCGACACGGTGCCGGCTCTGCCAACGAAGAATCCAGGGGGCCCGAAAGTCGGACGACCGTGGAAATACCTATGCGTATACCCGTAAAGCGGAAAACACGGAGTCGCCGCGTAGCGTCGTACGCCGTCGACAACGCGGAATGTCAGGCCCCGAAAACCCGTTCCACCACGGCTTTCGCCCGCCGGGTCACCCGCAGATAGTTGTCGAGGAACTCGTTGGCGTCACCGCCGTCGAAACCGGCGACCTGCGCGACCGCGGAGAGCACACGCCCGGGCCCGGGCAGCTGATCGGTGGGCTTTCCACGTACCAGCACCAGCGCGTTGCGGGCCTGCGTGGCGGTCAGCCACGACTCGCGCAGCAACTCGACATCGGTCTCGGCGAGCAGTTCCGCCGCCCCGATCGCGTCGAGGGTCTCGAGGGTCGAGGTGTTGTGCAACGAGGAAACCTCGTGCGCGTGGCGGAGCTGGATCAGCTGCACCGTCCACTCGATGTCGGCGAGCCCGCCGCGCCCGAGCTTGGTGTGCGTCGCCGGGTCGGCGCCGCGCGGCAGCCGTTCGGAGTCGACCCGGGCCTTGATCCGCCGGATCTCGCGCACCGCGGTCTCCGAGACGCCGCCCTCCGGGTAGCGGAACTCGTCGATCATGTGCAGGAACCGCAGCCCCAGGTCCTCGTCGCCTGTGACCGCGTGCGCCCGGAGCAGCGCCTGGATCTCCCATGCCTGCGCCCACTGCCGGTAGTACGCCTGGTACGACGCGAGCGTGCGCACGACCGGACCGTTCCGGCCTTCCGGACGCAGACCGGTGTCGACCTCGAGCGGCGGATCGGTGCTCGGGGCCCCGAGCAGTTGGCGGACCCGGTCGGCGACCAGGTTCGCCCACTTGACGGCCCGCGTCTCGTCGATGCCGATCCGCGGCTCGCAGACGAAGAGCACGTCGGCGTCCGAGCCGTAACCCAGTTCGCCGCCGCCGAGCCGGCCCATGCCGATCACCGCGAGCGACGCGGGCGCCGGCTCCCCCAGCTCCGCCTCGCTCGCGCGGATCACCGCGTCGAGTGCGGCACCGAGCACCGCAACCCACACCGACGACAGCGCGTGGCACACCTGCTGGACGTCGAGCATGCCGAGCACGTCCGCGGACGCCACCCGGGCCAGTTCGTGCCGGCGCAACGACCGGGCCGCATTGACCGCGCGGACCGGATCGTCGTACCGCGCGGACGAAGCGAGGATCCCGCGCGCCACCTCTTCGGGCGCGGCGTCGAGCAGCCGGGGCCCCGTCGGGCCGTCGGCGAAGAGCCGCAGCACGTCCGGCGCCTTGATCAACAGGTCCGGGATGTAGGCCGACGAGCCGAGCACGATCATCAGCCGCTGTGCGACCGCGCCCTCGTCACGCAGCACCCGCAGATACCAGTCGGCGTCGACCATCGCGTCCGACAACCGCCGGTACGCGAGCAGCCCGGCATCGGGATCCGGTGTGTCGCTGAGCCATTCGAGGAGCGTCGGCAGCAGCAGGGCCTGGATCCGGCCCTTGCGCGACGCGCCGGAGGTGAGCGCCTTGAGGTGTCCGAGGGCGTTCTCCGGCGCCACGTATCCGAGTGCGGCGAGCTGACGGACGGCGGCATCCGGGCTGAGCACCAGCGCCTCCTTGTCCAGGCGCGCAACGGATTCGAGCAGCGGGCGGTAGAACAGCTTGACGTGCAGGCGCCGGATGCGGTGCGCGTTGCGCTTGACCTCCGCGTTCAGCACTCCGAGCGAGTCGAGACGTCCGTCGGGACGCATGTGCGCCGCCCGCGCCAGCCAGCGCAACGCCTCTTCGTCCTCGGCCGGCGGCAGGGTGTGCGTGCGCTTGAGCTTCTGCAGCTGCAGCCGGTGCTCGATCAGCCGCAGGAACTCGTAGGAGGCGGTGAGGTTGGCGGCGTCGTCACGGCCGATGTAGCCGCCGCCGGCGAGGGCGGTCAGCGCGTCGATGGTGCTCTGCACCCGCAGCGACTCGTCCGCCCGGCCGTGCACCAACTGCAGCAGCTGCACCGCGAACTCGACGTCGCGCAGGCTGCCGCGGCCGAGCTTGATCTCCCGCTCGCGCAGCTCGGGCGGGACCATCTCCTCCACCCGCCGGCGCATCGCCTGCACCTCGGGGACGAAGTCCTCACGTTCGGCGGCAGTCCACACCATCGGGTTCAGCGCGTCGAAGTAGCGCTGGCCGAGCTCGAGGTCACCGGTGGCCGGGCGAGCCTTGAGCAGCGCCTGGAACTCCCACGTCTTGGCCCAGCGCTTGTAGTAGGCGATGTGCGAGTCCAGGGTGCGGACCAGCTCACCGCGTTTGCCCTCCGGGCGCAGCGCGGCGTCGACCTCGAAGAACGCGGAGGTGCCGATCCGCATCAGCTCTCCGGCCAGCCGGCTGGTCGTGGAGTCGGCCGGCTCGGCGACGAACACGACATCGACGTCGCTGACGTAGTTCAGTTCGCGCGCACCGCACTTGCCCATCGCAATGACCGCGAGCCGGGACGGGCACGGGCCGTCCGGGAAGATGGTCGCGACGGCGACCGCAAGGGCCGCGGTGAGGGCGGCGTCCGCCATGTCCGACAGCTGGCGCCCGACCGCCTGGTACGGCAGCACCGGCTCGTTCTCGACGACCGCCGCCAGGTC
This sequence comes from Rhodococcus sp. NPDC003348, assembly GCF_053589375.1. Lineage (NCBI taxonomy): Bacteria > Bacillati > Actinomycetota > Actinomycetes > Mycobacteriales > Nocardiaceae > Rhodococcus > Rhodococcus sp. NPDC003348. The sequence goes on along the minus strand of NZ_JBSFRT010000005.1, from coordinate 170,079 downwards.
CATCGCCGCGAGCACCATCAGCTGGTCGCGATACGTCCTGCGGAGCGCAAGGACGGCGTCCGGTCCGGTGATTCCGGCGCGATACACCAGGTTGGTCTCGGACGCGGACGCGTCGGGGACGGCCTGGACCGCGGCTAGCAGTTCGTCGGTCAGTTCCTTGTGGGTCGGCAGCAACACGTCCCCGCGCAGCAGCCGCCACTTCTCGGGGTCCGAGGCCAGATGGTCGCCGAGCGCACTCGACGCGCCGATCACCCCGAACAGCCGGCCCCGCAGGCCGGTGTCGGCGCGCAGGGCGGCGTCGAGTTCGGCCCAGCCCTCACCGAGGCCCTCGCGCATCCGGACCAGGGTGCGCAGCGCCAGGTCCGCGTTCGCCGCACGCGAGAGCGACCACAGCAGTTCGACGCTGTCGGTGTTCACCCAGTCCAGTGCCGCCAGTTCGCCGGGCGCGGTGGCCTCGACGAGACCGAGTCGACCGACGCCGGGGATCGTGGACCGGGCCGTGGGTGGCTTGACCATCGTCGGATTACAGCCCCAGGTAGCTCTGCAGCTCGAACGGCGTCACCTGGCTGCGGTAGTCCTCCCACTCCCGCCGCTTGTTGCGCAGGAAGAAGTCGAACACGTGCTCGCCCAGTGTCTCCGCGACGAGTTCCGAACGCTCCATCTCCGCGAGAGCTTCCCCGAGGCTGCCGGGCAGTTCCTTGTAGCCCATCGCACGGCGCTCGGCCGCGGTCAGCGACCACACGTCGTCCTCGGCCTCCGGCGGCAGCTCGTAGCCCTTCTCGATGCCGCGCAGACCGGCCGCGAGCAGCACCGCGAACGTCAGGTACGGGTTGCAGGCGGAGTCGGGGCTGCGGATCTCGACACGCCGCGACGACGCCTTGTTCGGCGTGTACATCGGCACCCGCACCAGCGCGGACCGGTTCGACGGCCCCCACGACGCGGCGGTCGGCGCCTCGCCGCCGTGCACGAGCCGCTTGTAGGAGTTCACCCACTGGTTGGTGACGGCGCTGATCTCGTTGGCGTGCTCGAGAATGCCGGCGATGAACGCCTTGCCGGTCTCCGACAGCTGGTTCGGGTCGTCGGGGTTGTGGAAGGCGTTGTTCTCGCCCTCGAACAGGCTCATGTGCGTGTGCATCGCGGAGCCCGCGTGCTCGGCGAACGGCTTCGGCATGAAGCTGGCGCGCACGCCCTCGTTCCGCGCGACCTCCTTGACGACGTAGCGGAAGGTCATCACGTTGTCCGCCATCGACAGCGCGTCCGCGTAGCGCAGGTCGATCTCCTGCTGACCCGGCGCGGTCTCGTGGTGGCTGAACTCGACGGAGATGCCCATCTGCTCGAGCGCGTCGATGGCGTGCCTGCGGAAGTTCGGCGCCGAGTCGTGCACGGCCTGGTCGAAGTAGCCGCCGCTGTCGGCGGGGACGGGCCGGGTGCCGTCCATCGGACCGTTCTCGAGCAGGAAGAACTCGATCTCCGGGTGGACGTAGCAGCTGAACCCGAGGTCGCCGGCCTTGCTCAGCTGCCTGCGCAGCACGTGCCGCGGATCCGCCCACGAGGGCGTCCCGTCCGGCATCGCGATGTCGCAGAACATCCGGGCCGAGTGCTGCCGCCCGTCCTTGTGTTCCCACGGCAGCACCTGGAACGTCGACGGGTCCGGCTTGGCGACGGTGTCGGCCTCCGAGACGCGGGAGAAGCCCTCGATGGCCGAACCGTCGAAGCCGATGCCCTCACTGAAGGCACCCTCGAGCTCGGCCGGGGCGATCGCCACGGACTTGAGGTAGCCGAGCACGTCGGTGAACCACAGTCGGACGAAACGAATGTCGCGCTCTTCGAGAGTGCGGAGCACGAATTCCTTTTGGCGATCCATGCACGCGAGAGTAGGCATCGCGCGTTAAATCTGTGTTACATCGCAGGAGTGGTTACGAACACGTGAGGTCGGCGCCGGGAGCGGCCAGGTCGATCAGGTACGCGACCACCGGATCGTCCACACAGGAGACCCCGTTCAACGCCACCGTGTGCTGGGTGCCGCGGTAGGTGATCAGCGCCGCGCCGAGCTGCTTGGCCAGGTCCACACCCGCCTGGTAGGGCGTCGCCGGGTCCTCCGTGGTGGACACGACCACGACCTGCGGCAGTCCCGCCGCGTCGACGGCGTGCGGCGTGGAGGTCGACGGCACCGGCCAGAAGGCACACGCGTCGAGGGGGGCGTTCCCGGTGCCGCGACCGTCGTCGAGGAACGGCGCCGCCCGCCGGTAGGCGTCGTCACCGGCCGCCGCCACCGCGCGGTCGGTGACCGCGGGATCGTCGACGCAGCGGACCGCGTTGAACGCGTCGTTGATGTTGCTGTAGCTGCCACCGTCACTGCGGCCCTGGTACTGATCGGCGAGTAGCAGCAGCGAGTCCCCGCGCCCCTGTTCCAGCGCGGACAGGCCGCTGCGCAGCGCACCCCACAACTGCGGCGAGTACAGCGCCTGCTGCACACCGGTGATCGCGTCCTGATACCCCAGCCCGCGCGGGTCCGTCGTCTCGGCCGGCCGGGTGATCAGCGGGTCCACCAGCGCCCGGAACCGCGGCACCGCCTGTCCCGGGTCCGAGCCGAGCGGGCAGTTCGCCTTCGTCGCGCAGTCGGCGGCGAAGTCCTCGAACGCCCGCTGGAACCCGGCCGCCTGCAACACCGTTTCCTCGACCGGATCCTGCTGCGGGTCGACCGCACCGTCGAGCACCATGGCCCGCACGTTGCCGGGGAAGGTCTCCGCGTAGGTCGAACCCAACCGGGTGCCGTACGAGTAGCCCAGGAAGTTCAACTGTTCGTCGCCGAGCACCGACCGGATGACGTCCATGTCGCGGACCACCTCACGGGTACCGACGTGGGCGAGGAACTCGGTTCCGGTGCGCTGCGCGCACTTGGCGGCGTAGTCGGCGTTCACCGACTCGGAGTGCGCAATCCCCTCGGGACTCATGTCCACCCGCGGATCGGCGCGGTCGGCGTCGAACTCGGCGTCGGTCAGGCAGCGGATCTGTGGGGTGGACGCCCCGATCCCGCGCGGGTCGAACCCGATCACGTCGAACCGCTCGGCGAGGTCGGTGCCGTCCGCTGCGGTCGCCATCGACAGTCCCGACGCCCCGGGCCCGCCCGGGTTGACCAGCAGCGAGCCGATCCGGTCCCCGGTTGCGGCGCTACGCGAGATCGCGACCTGCGCGGTGTCGCCGGTCGGGTTGTCGTAGTCCACCGGCACCGTGACACGGGCGCACTCGAGGCCGCTCGCGAGCGGACCGTCCGTCTCGTAGTCGGTGCAGGACTCCCAGTGCACGTCCTGGGTGTAGAACCGCTCGAGCCCGACCGGGACCACGCCCGCGCCCGACGTCGGAGCCGCCGACTCGACAGGAGTCGGCGTCCCGGTCTCGGTCCCGCCCCCGGCGCAGCCGGCGACGAGTGCGGCCACCGCAATACCCGCGACCAGCGCCGCGGGAGTCCTCATACGCATGGCCTCGATGGTGCCACGCACCAGCGAACGCCCAGTTCCTCGCCGTTCGGCGGGTCCAGGACCTGCCGAACGTCGGTGTGACGAACCGCACGGTCGCGGCGGGGTCCGACGATGGCAGACTGTGCTTGTCATCACCCACAACCCGGGGACCCGCACTGGGCCTCGAGGCACGAAAGGGACACTGATGTCCGAGAATCCTGCGTCCGCGAACTCTGCGTCCGAGAACGCTCCCGTGTACGGCGGCGCACCGGCCCAACCGGCCAAGCGCACCAAGATCCGCACCCACCACCTGCAGGCGATGAAGGCCGAGGGACAGCGCTGGGCGGAACTGACCGCCTACGACTACTCCACGGCCCGAATCTTCGACGAGGCCGGCATCCCGGTTCTGCTGGTCGGCGATTCCGCCGCAAACGTCGTCTATGGCTACGACACCACGGTCCCGGTCACCGTCGACGAGATGCTCCCCCTGGTCCGCGGCGTGGTCCGCGGCGCCCCGCACGCCCTGGTGATCGCCGACCTGCCGTTCGGCAGCTACGAGGCGTCGCCGCAGCAGGCGCTCGAGACCGCCTTCCGCTTCATGAAGGAGGGACAGGCGCACGCCGTGAAGCTCGAGGGTGGCGAGCGCGTGGCCCCGCAGATCGCGGCACTGACCTCCGCCGGCATCCCGGTCCAGGCGCACATCGGCTTCACCCCGCAGTCCGTGAACAGCCTCGGCGGGTTCCGGGTGCAGGGCCGCGGCGACGGTGCCGAGCAGCTCGTCGCCGACGCGATCGCGGTCCAGGAGGCGGGCGCGTTCTCCGTGGTGATGGAGATGGTGCCCGCCGAGCTCGCCGGGCAGGTCACCCGCAAGCTGACCATCCCGACGGTCGGCATCGGTGCCGGCGTCGAATGTGACGCCCAGGTGCTGGTCTGGCAGGACATGGCCGGCTACACCAGCGGCAAGACCGCGAAGTTCGTGAAGAAGTTCGCCACGGTCGGTGAGACGCTGCGCGGCGCGGCCGCCGCGTACGCCGACGAGGTGCGGGCCGGCACGTTCCCCGCCGCCGAACACAGCTTCTGACCGACACGGCCTCCCCCGGTCGGCGCGGCCCGGTCCCGGGCTCTCCGGGCGGTGGCACACTACGGTGTGGCCGCCACCCGGGGAACCGGGCGCCGTCCGCGTCCGTTGACTGCTCGACGGGTTCCTCTTCGACAGACTGGGGTCACCACATGTCCTTCCGCCGTTACGCTTTCGCCGTCGCCGGTGCCGCCGCCATCCTCGGCCTGACCGCGGGGTGCGCGACCGAGACGACACCGGCCCCCGGCCCGACCTCCGCCGCTCCGGCTCCGGGCACCGGCGCCGCCGCGGCGCCGGGCACGGTGATCCCGGGTGATTCCGGCGGGGTCACGACCACGCAGGCCGAGAAGCTGTGCTCGGACATGGCCGCCCAGCTGCAGAACTGGCGCACCTACACCCCGACGATCGGCAAGGGCGGTCTGAACACCGTCGTGGGCACCTGGGCAGCGCAGAACGGCATCAACATGATCGACCTGGTCGCACACAAGGCCCGGGTCGACGTGATCACCTCCGCACAGTGCCCGGACGTGCGGGAGGGCGCGATGTCCGCGCTCGAGATCCCCGACCTCGCCTCCGGCCTGATCGGCTTCTGATGGAGCACGGTGGCGATGCCGCCCGGGCGATGCGCGGCGGCGGTGCCGCCCAGACGTTGCGCGGTCCGTACCCGCCGATCGAACCGCACCTGACCGGGATGCTCGACGTCGGGGACGGGCAGCGCATCCGCTGGGAGCAGAGCGGCAATCCGGACGGTAAGCCGGTGGTGTTCCTGCACGGCGGCCCCGGCGGCGGCACCACCCCCGACCATCGGCGGTTCTTCGACCCGGCCGCCTACCGCATCGTGCTGTTCGACCAGCGCGGGTGTGGTGGGTCCACCCCGCATGTCGCGGACGGCGCCGACCTGTCGGTCAACACCACCGCCCACCTGATCGCCGACATCGAGAAGCTGCGCGAGCACCTCGGGGTCGAAAGCTGGCAGGTGTTCGGCGGCTCGTGGGGGTCGACGCTGGCACTGGCGTACGCGCAGGCCCACCCGGACCGGGTCACCGAGTTGGTGCTGCGCGGCATCTTCCTGCTGCGCCGCAGCGAGATCGACTGGTACTACAACGGCGGCGCGAGCGCGATCTATCCGGACCGGTGGGAGGAGTTCCTCGCCCCGGTACCGGAAGCCGAACGCGACGGCGACCTGGTGCAGGCGTATCACCGGCTGCTGCACGACCCGGACCCGGACGTCGCGGCGGCCGCCGCGGTCGCGTGGTCGACCTGGGAGGGCGCGACCAGCGAGTTGGTGCCGAAGACCGATCACGTGGAGCGGAATTCGGAGGAGCGGTTCGCGTTGGCGTTCGCGCGGATCGAGAACCACTACTTCGTCAACGACGGATTCCTCGCCGAGAACCAGCTGCTCGACGGCGTGGACGCGATCACCCACATCCCCGCGGTGATCGTGCAGGGCCGCTACGACGTGGTGTGCCCGGTGACGACGGCGTGGGCGCTGCACCGGGCCTGGCCGTCCGCGCAACTGCACATCGTCGACGACGCCGGCCATGCCGCCGGCGAACCCGGCATCACCCATCACCTGGTCGAGGCGACGGACTCGTTCCGGAACCGGTGACACGCACCGCGGGGGCATGCGGCGCCCGCGCAGGTGCGGTAGACCTGTGCTGTGGGCAAGCACAGGCAAGCGGACCGCGCGGCGGTGCTGGAGTACGTCCGTGAGCAGCGGGACCGGCTCACCGGGCTGACCGACGCGGTGCGGGCGGACGAGCCGGACGCCGTGCACCGGATGCGGGTGGCGGCGCGGCGGCTGCGGAGTGTGATCGGAACGTACGGGTCGATCTTCCCGGCGGACGCCGCCGATCCGGTGCGGGACGAATTGCGGTGGCTCGGATCGGTACTCGGCCGCGCACGCGACGCCGAGGTGGTTGCCGACCACTTCGCGACGGTCCTCGACGCCCTGCCGCCGGACGTGCTGCGCGGCCCGGTGCGGTACCGGCTGGTCGACGCGCACCGCGCGGGGTATGCCGCCGCCCATGCCGACGCCGTGGCGGCGCTGGCCGGACCGAGACACCGCGACCTCGTCGCTGCCCTGGACGCCCTGTGCGCCGACCCCGCGAGCACCGGTCGCCCACGCGCCGAGCTGCGCCGGGCTCACCGACGGGTCATGAAGGCGAGCCGGAAGGCCGGACTGCGCGATCGGGACGAGGTGCCGGGCCCGCCGGATGCCCTGCACACCACCCGCAAACGAGCGAAGGCCCTGCGCTACGCGGCGGAGGCGTTCACCGCGTCCCGCCCACGGGCCGAACGCATAGCGGTGGCGGCGGAACGACTGCAGACGGTGCTCGGCGAACACCAGGACGCGGTGGTCGCGCGGGCGGAGGTGATTGCGGCCGCGGACCGCGCCCGGGCGGCGGGCGAGGACACCTTCACCTACGGGGTGGTCGCCGCCGAGGAGACGGCGCGCGCCGACCGGTCGGCGCAGGGCGCGCGGGCGGAAGTGGCTGCGATCAAGGATCGCCGCCGGGACCTGTGAGTGCGGACGCTCAGGCGTCGTAGGCGAAGCGGACCGTCCGCTCCTCGGTGTCCGCCTGATCCAGCCGCACCGACACCCGCTCACCCTCCGGGGGATTGCCTGCGCACCGGGCGATCACCGCAGGATCCTCGACGAACACCTCGGCGTCCCGTTTGCCGTCGGCGCCCCGCAGCACGACCGCGTCGAACCGCTCCCCCTCGCGGCCGGCGAGCACGTTGGCCTCCGTCAGATCCAGACAGGCGCGTTCCACCCTGCCCGCCAGTTGGTCCGATCCGCGCATCAACTCCGGCAGCAGGGGCAGCACCCGCCGAACCCACTGCGGCACTTCGTCTCCCGCGGTGACCGCGAGGCAGATCTCGGTACTGAACCGGTCCGAGAGGCGCCGCAGCGGGGCGGTGACGTGCGCGTACGGGGCACCGATTCCGGCGTGCACCGTCAGCTCCGGGACCTCGCCGTCGAACGCCGCGTAGTCGGCGCCGCGCAGCAGAGCCGTCGCGTCGCTCATCATCGCCAGCGTGTCGGGTGCGTTCGCCTCCAGACCGGCGAGCATCTCGCCGACCGGCATCGCCGCCGGCCAGTCCACTCCGAGTGCCCGCGCCGAGCGGCGCAACGCGAGCACCGCGTCGGCCGGGGCGGGCGGCAGCGTCCGCAGCAGCCCGACCCCCGCGTCCAGCATCAGTCGCGCCGCGCACATCCCGGTCAGCAAGGACGCCTCGGCGTTCCAGTCGTCGACCTCGGTGCGCGGCTCGATGTCCAGCCGCCAGCCGCCGTCGCCGTCGGACACCACCGTCTGCTCCGGAAGCTTCAGCTCGATCGCCCCGCGGTCCACCGCTGACGCCAGCCGCAGCTTGCCGAATTCCGGCAGCGCCGCGATCGAGGGATGCAGCGACCCGGTAGCCGAATCCGCCTGTACCCCCGCATAGTCGAAACGTGCCACCGACCGGACCAACGCCCGGCTCACCCCGAACGTCACCGGCTCCGCGCGATCGTCGAGTTCGATGCGCCACAGCGCCGCCGGCCGCACCCGGTCGGGAAGCAGGCTCGCAGCGTCCTCCGACAGCACCCGCGGGTGCAGCGGCAACGAACCGTCGGGAAGGTAGTAGGTCTGCCCGCGGCGCCGGGTCTCGTGGTCGAGGTGACCGTTCGGCTCGACCACCGCGGCGACGTCCGCGATCGCGTAGTGCAGGACGAACCCGGCCGCGGTCCGCTCCAGATGCAGTGCCTGGTCGAGATCCATCGACCCCGGCGGGTCGATCGTGACCAGCGGCAGGTCGGTGTGGTCGACCCGGTCGGAGGCGAACCGGTCCCGCGCCGACTCGGCCTCGGCGGACGCCGCGGTGGGGAAGTCACCCGGCAGGGAGAAGGCTTCCCTGACCGCTTCGAAGTCGATGCCGCGGGCGGAGATTCGCATGGTCACGAACCGAGCCTAGTGCCCCGTGCCGATACGCCTTCGACAGGCAACGGTCCGCGCGAGACACCACCGTTCAGCCGGCGGTTCGGCCGTCAGTCATCCCAGTCGTGATCGGCCTTGTCCGCGGCCTTGTTCCGTTCGGCCGCGATCTCCAGCGCCCGTTCCGCGGTCGCCCGGTCCGGATACGGTCCCATCCGATCGAGCCCGCGCGCGTCCTTGCCCTGTCGCACCGAACCGTCGGAAACGCAGTAGTACCACTGCTCGTCGTCGCTCATCGGTCCAGTGTGCGCCATGTCCCGTCGTCCGGCCATCAGGTGACGCGCGTGTGAATTCGAGTCCCGGCCGCAACAAATCCGGGACAAGCCTTGAGCGGAAGTGACAAGCATGAGATTCTTACGCCGTAGCGGGCCACGGATCGTCGACTTCCCTCGGCGGATCGTGGCCTTTTGATCTGTCCTGGATCAGCTGCGCTGCAACGACCCCGAACGGAGAACCCCCCAACCATGGAGCCGATGTCCTACCTGCTCTTCGACGCACTGCTTCCGCACCTGGGCGAGAAGGAAGCGAAGCACTGGGCGACCCTTCTCGTGATCAACCCGGTCTAGATTTCCCGCGTCGACAGTGCCCTCGTCCACGGACGGGGGCATTTTCGCGTTTTCGGCACGGCCGGAATCTCCGCCATTCGACACCGCCGGAATCCTCCGCTCTTCGCGTGGGCGGCATCGATGCGTCGGGGCGTTCGCGCCGACGGACCGGTGTGGGCGGACGAGTTGGCCTGTAAGCCGGATCCTGTTCCCGGCGCCGAAACGCCGGGCGGCGACCATCCATCTGGGCACACCGTTGCCGGGTACCTCGAGCGGTCCACCCGCAGGCTCGGGCGAGCAGCCCTCGAACACCTGCGCAGCCGCACCTGTGAAGGTGCGGCCTTCGACCTTGCTCCGGGCGGGGTTTACCTAGCCACCCCGGTCACCCGGGGTGCTGGTGCGCTCTTACCGCACCGTTTCACCCTCACCGACGCCATGGCCTCGAAAGGCCATGGGCCGGCGGTCTGTTTTCTGTGGCACTGTCCCGCGGGTCACCCCGGGTTGCCGTTAGCAACCGCCCTGCTCTGTGGAGTCCGGACTTTCCTCGGCGCCGGGCCTGCACGCTGGCTGCGTACGGTTCCCCTCGCCGCGGCCGCCCGACCAACTCGTCCGCCCGTACAGACTACCCGGCACTAGGGTCTGGGCATGACACGGTACGTGGCCCTGTTGCGGGGTGTGAACGTCGGCGGGATCAACATCAAGATGGCCGACCTGTCGGACACGATCTCCGGCGCCGGGTTCGCGAAGGTGAAGACGGTGCTGGCATCGGGCAACGTCCTGTTCGACTCCGACCGCACCGACGCTGCGGGCATCAAGTCCGACATCGAGGCGGCACTGCGCGACCGGTTCGGCTACGAGGCCTGGATCGTGCTGGTGGATCAGCCGACCCTGGCGAGGATCGTCGAGCGCTTCCCGTTCGATGCCGACCGCGAGGGCTGGCATCCCTACGTGCTGCTCTCGTCCGACCCGGCGGTGCTCGACGACCTGGTCGCCGCCGCCGACGCCCTCGACCTCGGGGACGAGGCCCTGCAGCTCGGCGACGGGGTGCTGTACTGGCATGTCGAACGCGGCCAGACGCTGACGAGCCCGTTCGGCAAGCTCACCGGCAGGGCGAGGTACAAGTCCACCACCACGAACCGAAACCTGCGCACCCTCCGCAAACTGCTGTAGGTGCGCTCGCGGCTCCACCGGTCAGGCGTGAACGGGTTCCCGGTCGCTCGACGGTGTCGCGGATGCGGCGTCCTCGTCCGCGAACGGGTCGCCGTTCCGCTCGGCGTTGTACAACTCCCCGTCGAGGATGCCCTCGCGCTTCGCGACGATCGTCGGCACCAGAGCCTGCCCGGTGACGTTGAGAGCGGTGCGGCCCATGTCGACGATCGGTTCGACCGCCAGCAGCAGGCCGACACCGGCGAGCGGCAGCCCGAGCGTCGAGAGGGTCAGGGTGAGCATCACCGTGGCCCCGGTGGTCCCGGCGGTGGCCGCGGAGCCGATCACCGCGACGACGACGATCAGCAGGTAGTCCGTCAGGGTCAGGTCGAGACCGTAGAACTGGGCGACGAAGATCGCGGCGATCGCCGGGTAGATCGCGGCGCAGCCGTCCATCTTGGTGGTCGCGCCGAGCGGCACCGCGAAAGACGCGTATTCACGGGGCACCCCGAGGTTGCGTTCGGTGACCCGCTCGGTCAGCGGCAGGGTGCCGATCGAGGAACGGGACACGAACCCGAGCTGGGTGGCAGGCCACACCCCGGAGAAGAACCGGCGCACCGACAGCCCGTGCACCCGGATCAGCACCGGGTAGACCACGAAGAACACCAGGGCCAGGCCCAGGTAGACGGCGGCGGTGAACCAGCCGAGCTGGCCCAGTGCGTCCCAGCCGTAGGTTGCGACGGCCTTCGCGATCAGCGCGGCGGTGCCGATCGGGGCCAGGCGGATGATCCACCACAGCACCTTCTGCACGATCGCCAGCAGCGCCGCGTTGAAGTCGAGGAACGGCTGCGCCTTCTCCCCCACCTTCAGCGCTGCGACACCGATCGCGATCGCGATCACCAGCAGCTGCAGCACGTTGAAGCTCAGCGACGTGCTCGCGACGCCGTCGGTGACGGTGGTCTTGGCGCCGAGGGCGAGGAAGTTCTGCGGGACGAGGCCGGTGAGGAACGCCCACCACGACCCGGACGACTTCGGCGCTGCGGCGGCGGCCGCGTCCACGGTGGTGTTGGCACCGGGCTGGACGATCAGGCCGACGACGATGCCGATGACGACGGCGATCAGCGCGGTGATCGCGAACCACAGCAGGGTCTGCACGGCCAGGCGCGCGGCGTTGGCGACCTGTCGCAGGTTCGCGATGGAGCTGACGATCGCGGTGAACACGAGCGGGATCACCGCGACGGTGAGCAGCGCGACGTAGCTGGACCCGATGGTGGTGATCGTGCCGACCAGCCAGTTCGGGTTGCCGTCGTCCGCTTTGGGCATCGAGCGGGCGAGCAGGCCGATCAGGACTCCGGCGACCAGACCGATCACGATCTGGGTACCGAAGGAGGTTGCCCACGCGGGTAGGCGGCGCCCGGTCGGGGCGCTGGAGGGGGCCGACATTCGACGGACCTTTCTGCGGGCGCGCAGCACGGATCACAGGTGTGCGCGGGGGAGGCTGACATTGGAGTGGAATCCGACGGCCGCGGCGAACTGGCGGCCGTCCCGGGACGTGTGCGTCGACCGGGGTCAGCGGGTACAGACGGCGCTCGACTGCAGACAGTTGTCGACGAAGCGTCGGCAGGTCAGCAGCGGGGTCACCCGCGACATGTTACCCCCGCTAAAGAATGCGCTTCGCGCCCGTGCGCCTTTCCGGTGACCGGAGCCACCTGAAAGGCGCACAGGCTGGGGACACCTCCCGCTTGCGGGGGACGCAGCCGCCTACAGGTGCGAGGTGTCGTTGACGAGACGGACGGAGGCGCCGCCGTCGGGGTAGAACTCGGCGATCGAGAGCGACGCGAGGTCCAGGTGCAGCCGGTACAGCAGCGCCGGTCCGGCGTCCAGGGCGAGCTGCAGCAGCGTCTTGATCGGCGTCACGTGCGAGACGACCAGCACGTTCCGGCCGGGATGCTCGCGGGTCAGGTCGTCGCGGACGGCGTCGACGCGGACGCGGACCTCGTCGAAGCTCTCCCCGCCCGGCGGACGCACCGACGTGTCGCCGAGCCAGCGGCGGTGCAGGTCGGGATCGCGCTCGCTCGCCTCCCGGAACGTCAGACCCTCCCACGCGCCGAAGTCGGTCTCGGTCAGACCCTCGTGAACCACGACCTCGAGACCGAGCGCATCCGCGGCCGCCTGCGCGGTCTGCCGGGCCCGGCCGAGCGGCGACGACACCACCGCCTCGATCCCGCCGCGGGACCCGAGGCGCGTCGCGGCGGCCGCCGCCTGCGCCCGCCCGACGTCGGTCAGCTCCGGGTTGCCGCGACCGGAGTACCGCCGCTCCACCGACAGCTCGGTCTGTCCGTGCCGCAACAGCAGCAGGCGGGTCGGTTTGCCGACCGCGCCGGTCCAGCCGGGAGCGGTCGGCGTCTTCTCGGTCGCCGCGGGCACCGGCGCCACCTCGGGGACGTCGGCGGGCACACCGGCGGCGCCGTCCATCGCCTCGTTCGCGAGCCGGTCCGCGTGCGAGTTCTGGGCACGCGGGATCCAGGTGTAGGTGACGACGTCGAACCCCGCGGCCAGCTCCCCTGCGCGCCGCGCGAGCGGAATCATGTCCGGATGCTTGACCTTCCAGCGGCCCGACATCTGTTCGACGACGAGCTTGGAGTCCATCCGCACGTCGACGACGTCGGCACCGAGATCGGCCGCGGCGGTCAGCCCGGCGATCAGGCCGTTGTACTCGGCGACGTTGTTCGTCGCGATGCCGATGTCCTCGTTCCGTTCGGCGAGCACCCGCTCGCGGCCGGCGTCGAAGACGACGGCGCCGTAGCCGGCCGGGCCCGGGTTGCCCCGCGATCCCCCGTCGGCTTCGACGATGACACGAGTGGAGCCCGCGGAACGAGCATCCGCCGCAGTCACAGACCGGATTCCTTGGTGCGCACCATGATTGCGCTGCACTCGGGGCACCGGACGACGACGTCGGGAGCGGTGGCCGCGATCCGGGCGACCTCGCCGCGGTCGATCTCGATGCGGCATGCCCCGCAGCGGCGAGCCTGCAGCAACGCCGCCCCGGCCCCGCCGCCGGAGCGCTGACGCTCGTACACGGCGAGCAGGTCCTCGGGGAATTCGCCGACGAGCGCGGTCCGGTCCGCCTCGCAGCGCTGCTGCGCGGCGTCGAGGTCGGCGAGCGCGTCGTCGCGGCGGCGGCCGGCGTCGACGAGGGCGTCGTCGATCTGGTCGACCTGGCCTCCGGCGTGCTCGTAGTCGGCCTGGGTGGCCTCACGCCGCTCCATCACCTCGAGCAGGTCCTCCTCGAGGGCCTCCTGCCTGCGGGTGAGGCTGGCGAGCTCGTGCTCGAGTTCGGTGAGCTGCTTGGCGCCGACGGTACCGCTCTGGAGCAGCTGCCGGTCCCGGTCCTCACGCTTGCGGACCGCCTCGACCTCGCCCTCGAGCTTGGCGATGTCGCGGTCCAGGTCGTCGAGCACGATCTGCACGGCGACCGCGGCGTCCTTGCGTCCCACCCGGTCGGCTTCGAGGCGCTGCACCTCCTCCTGCTCGGGAAGGGTGCGCCTGCGGTGCGCGATCCGGGTCAGCTCGGTGTCGACCGCGGCGAGGTCGAGCAGCTTGGCCTGGATCCGGGGTTCGACGTTCACGCGGGCTTCGCTCCTGCTTGGTGTTCGGCGGTGGTGGGTATCGCATACCGTACCGCCCGCAGAGCCCCTCCCCGAACGGGTGAAGGGCACCTCTGTCCGGTTCACCCGAACGCAGGTGCCCTTCACCCGGTCTGCGGCGGGGTCAGCCGCCGAGGGTCCAGGGGTCGGTGCGGACGGTGGAGACGGTGGCGGCCCAGCCGTCGCCGCCGCCGAAGCGGGTCTCGAGGAGATCGCGGGCCTGCGCGCACCAGGGCTGCTCGCTGGCCCAGTGTGCGACGTCGACGAGGACCGGTCCCCCGCCGCGCAGGTGTTCGTCGGCGGGATGGTGCCGCAGGTCCGCCGTCACGTAGGCGTCGACGCCGTGGGCCCGGGCCACCCCCAGGTAGGAGTCGCCGGAGCCGCCGCACACCGCGACGGTGCGCACGACCGTGTCCGGGTCGCCGGCGGCACGGACACCCCAGGCCGTCTCCGGCAGCGCGCGGCGCACACGCGCAGCGAACTCCCTCAGCGACTCGGGTTCCGGGAGCTCCCCGACCCGGCCGATGCCGAGCGCGGAGCCGGTGTCGGCGAGTTCGAGGACGTCGAACGCCGGCTCCTCGTACGGGTGCGCCGACCGCAACGCGGCAAGCACCCGCGACCGCAGCGTTCGCCGCGCGACGACCTCCACCCGGTCCTCGGCGACCCGTTCGACTCGTCCGACGGTCCCGAGCGCGGGGTTGGCGTCGGCGCCGGGCAGGAACTGGCCGGTGCCGGGGACGGTCCAGCTGCAGCAGCTGTAGTCGCCGACGTGCCCGGCCCCAGCCGCGAACAGCGCCTCGCGCACGACGGCGGTGTCGGTGCCGGGCACCATCACCACCCATTTGTCGAGCGGCTCGGACGGCGCCGGGTCCAACGGGCCGGTCACGGTCAGCCCGAGCGCGTGCGCGAGCGCGTCGGACACCCCCGGGTCGGCGGAGTCGGCGTTGGTGTGCGCGGTGTACAGCGCGCACCCGCCGCGGATCAGCCGGTGCAGCAGAGCGCCTTTCGGGGTGTGCGCGCCGACGGTGTCGACTCCGCGCAGCAGCAGCGGGTGGTGCACGAGCAGCAGCTGCGCACCCCAGGCGAGGGCCTCGTCGACGACGGCCGCGGTCGCGTCGACGGCGACCATCACGCGGCTCACCGGGTCGGCGGGGTCACCGCACACCAGCCCGACGGAGTCCCAGCTCGCCGCGAGCGCGGGCGGGTACGCCTCCTCGAGCGCCGAGATCACCTCGGCCAGGACAACACTCATGCCAGAACCTCCGTCAGTGCGGTCACCAGGGCGTGCGCCGACGCGGCGGCGCGGACGGCGACACGAATGTGGTCCGGATCCAGTCCGGGGAAAGTGTCGCAACGCCGGACCGCGATCCCCTTCTCCTGCAGTTTCTTCCGAACCAGGTCGGCATCGGGAACCCGGAGCAGCAGGAACGGGGCCCGCGCCGGCCCGACGACGTCCACCCCGGCGGCGCCGAGCATCTCGACCATCGTGGCGCGTTCGTCCTCGATCAGCCGCGCCTCACGTTCCGACCACGCGACCGCCTCCGGTTCGCTGCACGCCCGGATCGCCTCGAGCTGCAGGCTGCCCAACGGCCAGTGCGCCCGACCGACCTGCAGCCGCGCCAGCAACTCCGGCGGACCGAGCACGTAGCCGCAGCGCAGCCCGGCGAGCGCGAAGGTCTTCGTCAGTGACCGCAGCACCAGTACGTCGGGCAACGACCGGCCGGCCAGCGACTCCGGCTCGCCCGGCACCGCGTCTCCGAACGCCTCGTCCACCACCAGGATTCGACCGGGGCGGCGCAGCGCCAGCACCTCGTCCGCCGGGTGCAGCACCGACGTCGGGTTGGTCGGGTTGCCGAGCACCACGAGGTCCGCGTCGTCCGGAACCGCGGCGGCGCCGAGCCGATACGGCGGCGGCAGCACCACCTGGTGCACCGGGACCCCGGCCTCCCGCAGCGCCCACTCGGGTTCGGTGAACGACGGGTGGATCAGCGCCGCCAGCCGCGACCCGAGGCGCGGCAGCATCGCGAACCCCTCCGCGCCGCCGGACAGCAGTAGCACCTCGTCCGGGTGCCGGCCGTGCCGGGCGGCGACCTGCGCGCGGGCGGCGTGGTCCGCGTCGGCCGACGGATACCGCCCGAGGGTCGGCAGCGCCGCGGCGAGGCGGGCCGCGAGCCAGTCCGGGGGGCCGTCCCCGCGGACGTTGACGGCGAAGTCCGACAGCCCGGGCACCGCATCGACGTCGCCGTGGTGGCGCAGGTCGATGCCGCCGGAAGCTGGGGTGTCCACGACCGGCAGTCTATGGCGGTCCGGTGCTCGCCGATCGAGGCAGGCAGGATGGACGAGTGAGTTCCCCCGCGATCACCCTGTTCGACCTCGACGGCACCCTCACCGATTCCGCGCCCGGCATCGTGTCCGGATTCCGGCACGCGTTGGCGTCGGTCGGCGCGCCGGAACCGGACGGCGACCTGGCCCGGCTGATCCTCGGCCCGCCGATGGCGGACACCTTGCGCACGGTCGGTCTCGACGACGCGACCGCGGACCGGGCGCTGGCCGCCTACTTCGACCGCTACGACAGCGTCGGGTGGGCGGAGAACGAGGTGTTCGACGGGATCGCGGACCTGCTCTCCGCGTTGTCGCGGACCGACACCCGGCTGGCGGTGGCGACGTCGAAGTCGGAGCGGTTCGCGGTCCGCATCCTCGACCACTTCGGTCTCGCCGACCATTTCGAGGTGATCGCGGGCGCGTCCGCGGACGGCACCCGGCGGGCGAAGGCGGATGTCATCGAGCACGCGCTGCGCGGACTCGGCGTCGCACCGGTCGCCGGAGGCACCGCCGGGGTGGTGATGGTCGGCGACCGTGTCCACGACGTGCACGGCGCCGCGCACTGGGGCATCCCGACGGTGTTCGTGCACTGGGGATACGGGGCGGACTCGGAGGCCGCGGACGCCGCGTGGTCCGCGGCGACCGTCGCCGATCTGGGGGCGATCCTCCATGCGAGCTGAACGACTCCACGTCACCTTCGTGTGCACCGGGAACATCTGCCGCTCCCCGATGGCGGAGAAGATCCTGCTCGGGTACCTGATCGATGCCGGCCTCGCCGACGCGGTGCGGGTGTCGAGCGCAGGGACCGGCGACTGGCACGTCGGCGACGACGCCGACCACCGGACCACCGAGGTGCTCGCGACGCACGGGTATCCGACCGGGCACCGCGCCGCGCAGGTCGGACGCGATCACCTGGGCGCGGACCTCGTGGTCGCTCTCGACCGCGGCCACGAGCGGGCGCTCGCGCACCTGGGCGTACCGACCGACCGGCGCAGGCTGCTGCGCAGTTTCGACCCGGACGCCGACGGCGACTCGGTGCCGGACCCGTACTACGGCGACCTCGACGACTTCGAGTTGGTGCGTGAGCAGATCGAGGCCGCGATTCCGGGACTGCTGGACTGGGTGCGGGAACGGCTGTGATCCCGCACACGCACATTTCGGGGTCTCCATCCACGCCCAGTACCGTGGTGTCGTGGGAAGGCTGAAGTTTCTGCTGCGTCCGGGCTGGGTCGCGTTGGCTGTCGTCGTCGCCGGATTCGCCTACATGTGCTTCACGGTGCTGGCGCCGTGGCAGCTCGGCAAGAACACCAACACCTCGCACCGCAACACCCTGATCGAGGAGTCGATCGACGCCGACCCCGTTCCGGTCGAGTCGATTCTGCCCATCTCGGGCCCGATCCCGGCGGACGACGAGTGGCGACAGGTCACCGCGACCGGCACCTATCTGCCCGACCACGAGGCGCTCGTGCGGCTGCGGTCCATCGAGGGTGACCCCGCCTACGAGGTGCTCACGCCGATGCGGTTGTCCAGCGGCCCGGTGATCCTGGTCAACCGCGGCTACGTCCGCCCCGTGCAGGGCACGCTCGCACCGCCGATCGACCCGCCCCCGGCCGGAGAGGTGACGGTCACCGCCCGTGCCCGCGCGTCGGAGGGCACCATCGCAGGCAAGGAGCCCCTCACCGAGAACGGCGTCATCCAGGTCTACTACGTCGACGCCGGGCAGGTCGGCGCTGCCGTCGGTCTGCCGCTCGTGGAGGGCTGGTTCCAGCTCGCATCCGACCAGCCCGGGTCGCTGACCCCGATCCCGCTGCCGCAGCTCGACGCCGGGCCGTACCTGTCGTACGGGCTGCAGTGGCTCGCGTTCGGCGTCATGGCGCCGCTCGGGTTGGCCTACTTCGTGCGCGCCGAACTGCGGGAACGGCGACGCGAACGCGAACGCACGGTCGTCGAGCCCGCGGCTCCGGCCGACGAGGTCCCCGCCCCCGCCGAGGACCCGGCCCGGACGGTCGCGGTCACCGTTACCACCGCCGACACCGCGGAGCACGACGACGACATCGTCCTCCCGCGGCGCCGGTTCGGCCGCTCAGCGCCGGCGGAGCCCGAGACGATGACGGCGACGGAGGCGAAGCTCGCCGACCGCTACGGCAAGCGCCGCTGACCCGAGCGCCGCACCGGCCTGCACCGCCGTCGACAGCCGCGCGACCCGCGCGATGTCGGTGACTCGCGGGGCCGGGCCGTCACCGAGGGTCGGCCGTTCCTCGACGCCGTACGGGTATTCGGTGCGGCCGCCGAGCCGCACTCCCAGCGCTCCGGCCATCGACGCCTCCGCGACCCCGGCGTTCGGGCTCGGGTGAGCGCCCGCATCCCGGTGCCACGCGCGCGCCGCCGACCGCGGTGAGCCCCCGACGACCGGGGCGGCGGCGACCGCGAGTAGTCCGGTCACCCGGGCGGGCACCAGGTTCACCACGTCGTCGAGGCGGGCCGCCGCCCAGCCGAAGTGCAGGTACCGCGGCGACCGGTAGCCGATCATCGCGTCGAGGGTGTTGATCGCCCGGTACCCGAGCGCCCCCGGCACCCCGGCGACCGCCGCCCACACGAGCGGGGCGACGGTCGCGTCGGAGGTGTTCTCGGCGAGCGATTCGACGGTGGCGCGGGCGATGCCGTCGGCGTCGAGGGACTGCGGGTCCCGGGCGCACAGTGACGGCACCAGCTCACGTGCCCCGGCGAGGTCGTCGGCCGCGAGCCGGTCGGCCATCCGGTTCCCGACCCGGGTCAGCGACGTGCCGCCGAGCGCGGTCCAGGTCGCCGCCGCGACCGCGGCCGTCTCCCCCGCCCAGCCGAGCCGGCGCGCCACGCGAGACCCGAGCGCCGAGCCACCGACGACGGCACCGACGAGAAGTCCGGTGTGCAGCGCCCCGGCCGCACGCGAGTCGCGGTGGGTGAACCGCTCGAGGGCCGCCGCGGCCGTCCCGAAGCCGGCGACCGGATGCCGGCGCACCGGATCGGCGAAGGCTCGGTCGGCGAGAGCGCCCAGGACGATGCCGGTCGCGCGGGCAGAGATCCTGGGTCGAGTCACACCGGTAGTTGTACCAATCGTGGTCACCCGGGCCGGTGGTGCCCGTCGCACGCCCGGACGCTTCGTCCCTCCCCGGTCCCACACCGGTTCGACGAGATTGTCGTGTCCGTGTCCGATTCACCGCTCGGTGGTGGAAGGATGCCGGAGTCAGTTCAGCGGCGAATGGAGTCGACGGCGGTGGTGGCGACGGTGAAGTCCGCGCGCAAACGGTTGGCATCGCTCATCCGGGACGTCAACGAGAACACGGTCGCGGTGGAGATCGCCGGCAAGAGCAACAGCGCCGTACTCATCTCGCTTGCGCGGTACACCGCGCTGCAGGAGGCGAACTTCCTGCTCCGCTCACCGGAGCTGATGGAGAGCCTGCGGAGGGAGATGGCCCGCTCGCTTGCGCCTGCCCCCGAAGAGCAGGTCACCGAGAGCGGCGATGCGGCCACGCATTCGGCCGAGAAGCGCAAGCGAGGGTCCCGGGCCCAGGCGCGGAAGAAGCGAAAGAAGCGGAAGAAGAAAACCCGGTGATCCTGGCCTCACGGGCCGTCGTCGCCGGTTCGTCCGACCCCGCCCGCGTTGCGGCACGGAACCTCCGTCGTCGCCGGTCGGCCTGCGAGTTCCACATTCGGAAATAAACGTTCGCGAATATGTGAACGCGTATGCGGACGTGCGAATATGGAAATAAATTGACTCTCGTCACACTTGTTTACAAATCACCTCGAATTAGTGGATGCTTCCCCGGGTATTTACGCGGCCATTGCCGCACAAGAAAAGGAGAGCACGCATGGGTTCCGCCGAGATCGTTCCGTTCCTCGACCTCGTCGCCGACTTCGCCGGCGCCACGAGCGATCTGTTCGGGGCGCTGAGCTTCTTCACCGGTTCCGCCGAAACCGTGAGCGAACTGCTCGGATAGCAGCCGCGGTCGGTGTCGAGCGCCGCCCCGCGTGAGCGGCGCTCGACACCACCGGGCGGGGCGGCCGCGACCGCGAGCCCCTCATTCGGGCGGAAACCCCACTCCGCGCAATTTTCCCCACTTCACTTCCCTCGTTCGTTCCGGCCAGGACCCCTGGTTCCCAATTCTCGCCTTTTCCCGGGCGCTTCACCGCAAATAGGCACGTTCGGCATTCGATGGCCGCTCAGCCTGCCGTTCACAGCGCCGGCAGCAAGCTCCGGCGGCACTCCCCCCGAGAGTCCGTTTCCGAGCGGCATGCCCACCCCCGACGGGTCGGAAGTCGATGCCGGCGGCGATGGCGTGTGTCCTCCTCCGGGCGACTGGCGCACGGAAGGCCTTCCGGTCTCGACGGCAGCGGGATCAGACCTGACCATGCATAGGTGCACAGGTGCGCACATAAAGGATATCTTTGGATCGATTCGACAGTCGAACGATCCCGGAGGTCCCGTGTTGATGAGCGTGCTGCGTCACCGCGAATACCGTCGGCTGTTCACCGCGCAGGTCGTCGCACTGGTCGGCACAGGCCTGCTGACGGTCGCACTCGGACTGCTGGCCTACGACATCGCAGGCAGTCAGGCCGGAGCGGTGCTCGGGACGGCGCTGGCGATCAAGATGGTCGCCTACGTCGCGGTCGCCCCGGTGATCACCGCGGCCACCGACCGGGTGCCGCGGAAGTTGCTCCTCGTGTCCGCGGATGTGGTGCGCGCCGCGATCGCGCTGCTGTTGCCGTTCGTCGAGCAGGTGTGGCAGATCTACCTGCTGCTCTTCCTGCTGCAAGCGGCCTCGGCGACCTTCACCCCGACGTTCCAGTCGGTGATCCCCTCCATCCTCGACGACGAGGACGACTACACCCACGGCCTCTCCCTCTCCCGCCTCGCATACGACCTCGAATCCCTGCTCAGCCCCGTGCTGGCCGCCGCCCTGCTGACGGTGATCTCCTACAACCTGCTCTTCCTCGGCACCGTCGCCGGATTCGTCGCCTCCGCCGCCCTGGTCGTCTCGACATCCCTGCCGCGCCTGATCCCCGCCGACCGGTCGATCCCGCTCGTCCACCGCATCACCGGCGGTGCACGCGTGATGCTCTCCCGTCCCGTCCTGCGCGGACTGCTGGCGATGAACCTCGCCGTCGCCGCTGCCACCGGCCTCGTCGTCGTCAACACCGTCGTCTACGTCCGAGACCTCCTCGGCGGCACCAACACCGGCGTCGCGCTCGCCCTCGGCTGCTACGGCGGCGGCTCCATGCTCGTCGCCCTCCTCATCCCCAGGCTGCTCACCCGCGTCGACGACCGGACCGTCATGCTGACCGGTGCCGTGATCCTCCCCATCGGGTTGGCCGCGGTCACCGCTGTCCTGGCCATCGACCCGTCACCCGGCGTGGGGTGGGCGGCGCTCACCGTGCTCTGGATCGTGCTCGGCGCCGGAACGTCGATGATCAACACCCCCTCGGCCCGACTGCTTCGAGCCGAGTCGACCCTCGACACACGCGCCTCGGTGTTCACCGCCCAGTTCTCCCTCTCCCACGCGTGTTTCATGCTCACCTACCCGATCGCAGGATGGGTCGGCGCCCAGACCAGCCAATTCACCGCCGCAGCGGTCCTGACCGCGATCGCTACACTCGCAACAACAACAGCAACGCGGGCATGGCCGAAAAGCGTCGGCCTCGCAGTGCCAGAGATGGTGACGGCCGGAAGGTGACAACGATGGCTGCGGACAGCACGAACACCGGCGCCACACCGGCCACCACCGTGGCCAGCCTCACCCACGCCACCGCACCGGATCAGCCGCGCCTCGACGCCGCGACGAGCACCTTCCGGATGCTCTCCGACCCCACCCGCCTGCACATCCTCTGGATCCTCACCGAAACCGACGCCGACGTCACCGCCCTGACCGACGCCTGCGGCGCCTCCCGCACCGCCGTCAGCCAACACCTCGCCAAACTCCGCTTCACCGGTTTGGTCGACACCCGCAAAGACGGCCGCCGCGTCATCTACAGCATCCGCGACGGCCACCTCACCCGCCTCGTCCGCGAGGGCATGAACCACGCCGACCACGTCGTCACCGGCGAACCCCCACACGAATAGCCCCAGACAAACCTCACACCGGTCCGCTCCAACGAACGAGGGACCAACCAAGCCGAGCCCGAAGACCATCATCCTCCGAGCGGCGATCCAGACTCAGGCAGCAGACTTCGTGATCCGGCCGCACCGACGAGTCGAGCTCCCGTCACCCCGGGATGCCGGATCGCGACGCACCGACCGGCAGGTCCCGCACCCGCCGCGCCGGGTTGCCCGCGTAGAGGCCGTTGGGTTCGCAGTCGCGGGTGACGACGGCACCCGCCCCAACGATGCAACCGGGACCGACCGTCACCCCGGGCAGCACGATCGCGCCCGCGCCGATCCAGCTGCCGTCGCCGATGGTGATCGGCCGGTGGAACACCCGGCCCCCGCGCCCGTCCTCCGGACCGATCTCGTGGCTACTGGTGATGAACTTGGCACCGTGCCCGACAGCCACCTGCCGGCCGAGCGTGATCGGCGCGGTCCCGTCGAACAGCACCCCGCGGTTGACGAAGGTCCCCACCCCCATCCGAATGTCCTTGCCACCGAAGTGGCATCCCGCATAGATGCCCGCGCCCCATACCCGCGCACCCGCGGCGAGCAGCAACAGGATCCGCAGCCACACCGGCACGAACGGGGAGGACTGGATGATCGTGATCAGGCGCATCGCGTCACGATAGCCGCGCGCGCTCTACGCTTGACGCCGCAGCGTCCTGCCGAGACATCCCCCGCCGGAGCACAGATTGCCGAGACCCCTGAGGAGATCGTGATGGAACCCGACCCGATTCCCGTCGTGTTCGTGCACGGTCTGTGGATGCACTCGAGCAGCTGGCAGCCGTGGCGCGACCTGTTCGCCGCCCGGGGGTACGTACCGATCACCCCCGGCTGGCCCGGCGACGGCGACACCGTGGCGGCCACCAGGGAGAACCCCGACGAGCTGAACGGGGTCGGGATCGGGGAGGTCGCCCGGCACTATCGGACCGTCGTCGAGGCGATGCCGACACAGCCGATCGTGGTGGGGCACTCGTTCGGCGGGCTGATCGCGCAGAAGCTGCTCGGCGACGGACTGGTGCGCGGCGCGGTCGCGATCGCACCGGCCCAGTTCAAGGGGGTGCTGCGGCTGCCGCGCACGCAGGTGCAGACCGTCCTGCCGATCCTGAGCCGACCGGGCCTGCGGAAGAAGACGTGGTCGCACACGCCGGAGACGTATCACCGCGGGTACGCCAGCGCGGTGCCGCGGGAGGAGTCGGACCACCTGTTCGAGACCTACACCATCCCGGGTCCGGCGCGGCCGCTGTTCCAGGCGGCGCTGGCGAACATCGCGGGCGGCCCCACCAAGGTCGACACCCGCACCGCCCGAGGCCCGCTGCTGCTGGTCGCCGGCGGTGCGGACCGGACCGTTCCCGAGTCACTGGTCCGGTCGCAGTACAACATTCAGCGTCGCAACACCGGTGCCACCGAGTACTCGGTGCTGCCCGACCGGGGGCACTCCCTCACCGCCGACAACGGGTGGCGCGAGGTCGCGGACCTGGCGCTGGACTTCCTCGATCGCCACGATCTCGGGACACGACACGGCTGAGGGCGCGGGCTCCGAGCGGGCGGCGCGGGTTTCGGACGGTCCACGGGCGGTTCGTCCTCGTGACGCTCACGTTTGCGAAGTTCGAGCAGGAACACCGCACTCAAGGTGAGGTAGACGGCGAGCACCACAATCGGAGCGGCGACGAGGGTCAGGGCTGCGAGGAGTTCCATGAGTACACCTCCCTGGGCAGGCGGACGGAGTGTTCTTCGAGCTCACGCAGTTTCGCGGACCGAGATGCCGTCGACCGGACGCCTCGGTCCCTGACCACGGTAGTGAGATCCGTCGCGGCGCCGGTGAAGGGAAGGTGAACTCTCACTGTGACGTCCGGCACGATTGTCGGGCCGCCCGGTGGCAGTCGCTGCGGACGATCACCGAGACAGCGTCCCCGGGATCTCCAGGCGATTCGGCCGCTGTCCAGGTCCTCCAGCGCATCGTCGGATGTCCTCCCGGTGGCGGGAGGGGCGGACCGGGACGGGTACGGATGCGGACCGGGACCGGCCATCCCACCGGACGTGCGAGCCGGGCGGTGGCACCCTCGAACCGTGCCCGCACCTGTCCCCGAGCTCCCAGCCGTCCTGCTCGTCGAGGACGACACCCACCTGACCGACCTACTCGTCGAACTGCTCACCGACGAGGGGTACCGCGTGGAGACCGCAGGGGACGGCCCGACCGGGCTGCACCTGGGCCTCACACGTCGCTACGACGTCGTGGTTCTCGACCGCGGCCTGCCCGGACGTGACGGCATCGAGGTGCTCCGCGCACTCCGGCGACACGGCATCGACACCCCGGTTCTCGTGCTCACCGCCCGGGGCATGCTCCTCGACCGGGTCGAAGGACTCGACGCCGGTGCCGAGGACTACCTCGTCAAGCCGTTCGAGATCCCGGAGCTGCTTGCCCGGCTGCGCGCGCTGCGCCGCCGCCGGTTCGACGCCGCCGAACTGCTGCCGGTCGCGGGGCGACAACTGGAGCCGGCGAGCCGGACGGTGGTCGGCGAGGACGGCAGGGTCGAGCTGTCGGCGAGCGAGTGCGCACTGTTGGTGGTACTCGCCCGGTCGCCCGGCCAGGTGTTCACCCGCGGACAACTGCTCGACGCCGCGTTCGGCGCGGCAGGCACGCCGGGAACCGTCGACACGTACGTGCACTACCTGCGCCGAAAGCTCGGGCGCGACGTGGTGCGCACCGTCCGGGGCGTCGGGTACCGGATCGGCTCCCGTTGACCACCCGTTCGTTCCGTCGCAGGCCCGCCCTCGCTACCCGCCCGGCCGCGGTGATCGGCGACGAACTGCTGCTGCGGCGCGCCGGTCGCGTCGTGTCGCTGCAAGCGGCGGTCGCCCTCGCCCTCGTCCTGATGGTGGTGGGCGTCGTCGCGTTCCTGGTCGACGGCCGCGCCCAGTCCAGACAGGTGGAGTCGCAGTTGCGGTCCGTCGTCGAGACCGCCGAGGACGTCGACGATCCGCCACCGGGAACGGCACTCGCACTCCGCGGCCCGGACGGGGCGACAGCGGTCAGCGCGGGCGCACCGTCCCGGGCCGTGCAGCTCCTCGACGGTCCGCCCGGTTTCGTGGACGTCCGCGACGGCGACCGGGACTATCGCGGGCTCGTCGCCGACATCCACGGCGGACGCGCAGTCGCGCTCGTGGACCTCGAACCGTTCCACGCCGGCCGGGACCGGCTGCTGTCGGCCCTGCTCCTCGCCGAGATCACCGGTATCGCGGCCTCGACGCTGGTCGTGATCCTGTTGTCCCGCAGATCGATTCGACCATTGGCGCAGGCGTTGACGCTGCAGCGCCGATTCGTCGCGGATGCCTCGCACGAACTGCGGGCACCGCTGACCGTCCTGCACACCCGGGCGCAACTGCTCGCCAGGCGGGCGCAACGGATCGAACCGGCCGAGCTCTCGAAGCAGCTCGACGGCATCGTCGACGACACCCGGGCGTTGACCGAACTCGTCGAGGATCTTCTGCTCTCGGCTTCGCTGGACTCCGGTCCGGCCGCCCGCGAGCCGGTCGACGTGGCCGTCCTGTGCGAGCAGATCGGCGAAAGCATGACGGCCCACGCCCGATCCCTCGGAGTCGCAATCGACGTCGAGTCGGATGCCGACCCGGCCTTCGTGTCCGGCTCGCGGCCGGCGCTCCGCCGCGCGGTGCACGGCCTGGTGGACAATGCCGTCACTCACGTCCGGCCGGGTGGACGGGTGATCGTCCGCATCGGGGTCGGCGCCGGACTCGTCCGTATCGCGGTGACCGACACCGGTGTCGGCGTCTCGCCCCAGCAGTTGCCCCGGCTGTTCGCGAGATTCGCGCACGGGCCCGACCAGCCCTCCGGTCGGCGCGCGCACGGGATCGGCCTCGCACTCGTCCGCGAGGTCGCGCAAGCACACGACGGTGAGGTGCTCGTGGATTCCGTCGAGGGACAGGGCTCCACGTTCACCCTCGTCCTGCCCGCGAACTCCCAGCAGACTCCAAGAATCCGGACCTAGTCTGGCGACGGTCACACACACATCCGACGGAGGCGAGTCACAACATGGGGCCCACAACGTTCAACGGCCTGCCGATCCATCCACTGCTCGTGCACTTCGTGGTGGTCCTGGTCCCGCTTTCCGCACTGCTCCTGCTCCTCTCACTGTGTTGGCCGGCAGCCCGGCGGCGTCTCGGGGCCGTCACCCCCGTGGTGGCGTTCGTGACGCTGGTGCTGGTCCCGCTCACCACCCACGCCGGCGAGTGGCTCGAGCACCGGGTCCCCCGCGATCCGCTGGTGCGGATCCACGCCGAACTCGGTGACCAACTCCTGGTCTGGTCGGTCGGCGTCTTCGCTGTCGCGGCGGCATGGTGGGCGCTACATCGGCCGCGGGTACGGCAGTGGTGGAGCGCGCGCACCGGATCGTCGCAGGGGCGGGCATCCCAGATCGTGGCAATCGCACTGACGGTCCTGGGCATCGCCGTGGCCGTCGGATCGGTGGTCCAGGTCTATCGGATCGGCGACAGCGGCGCGACCGCCGTGTGGCACGACCAGGCAAACGAGTCGGCCGCCGCGCCGCGCTGATCGGTCGGCGCCTCGAACGACCTCGGACTCGCCGCGTCAGACGGTGACCGGCTCGCGGCCCCGCCCGACGATGGCCAGCGACATGACGGCCGCGATCGCGCACAGTCCGCCCGCCACGTAGAACGCGGCGTCGTAGCCGCCGAACCGGTCGCGCACCAGGCCCGCGAGGAATGCGACCAGCCCGGCGCCGATCTGGTGCGAGGCGAGCACCCATCCGAACACGATCGGGGCGTCGGCACCGAAATGCTTGCGGCACAGCGCAACCGTAGGCGGGACGGTCGCGACCCAGTCGAGACCGTAGAAGATGACGAAGGCGATCATCGGCGGGTGCACGGTCTCCGCGAACAGGATCGGTAGGAAGATCAGCGAGAGGCCGCGGAGCAGGTAGTAGGCGCCGAGGAGCTTGCGCGAGTCGAAGCGGTCGGTGAACCAGCCGGACGCGATGGTGCCGGCGACGTCGAAGATGCCGATCACCGCGAGCAGGCTCGCGGCGGCCGTGGTTGGCATGCCGTGGTCGTGGGCGGCGGGCACGAAGTGGGTCCCGACGAGCCCGTTGGTGCTCGCACCGCAGATCGCAAATGTCCCGGCGAGGAGCCAGAACACGCGGGTCCTCGCCGCCGCGGCCAGCACCGCGAGCGCGCGGCGCACCGCTCCGCCGGACTGCGCCGCCGGTTCCGGCTCCACGAAGTCGGGGGCGGCGCCGTACGGAACGGTTCCGACGTCCGAGGGGCGATTGCGCAGGAACAGCAGCACCAGGGGCACGACGGCCAGCGCCGCGAACGACGCCGTCAGCGCGACCGTCCGCCAGGAGTGGGCCTCGGAGACGGCGGCGAGGACCGGTAGGAACACCAGTTGCCCGGCGGCGCCGCCGGCGGTGAGGATGCCGGTGACCAGGCCACGGCGGGCGACGAACCAGCGGTCGACGACGGTCGCGACGAACGCCAGCGCCATCGATCCGGTGCCGAGCCCGACGAGGACGCCCCACAGCAGGACGAGTTGCCACTGGGTGGTCATGAAGACCGTCAGCCCGCTGCCCGCTGCGACGAGCAGCAGCGCCGCCGACACCACCGCGCGCAGGCCGAACCGCTCCATCAGTGCCGCCGCGAAGGGTGCCGTCAGCCCGTACAGGACCAGGTTGATCGACACCGCCGAGGAGATCGAGGCCCGGGACCAGCCGAAGTCGTCGTGCAGTGGGTCGATCAGGATCGACGGTGCCGCCCGGAACGCCGCCGCACCGACGAGCGCGAGGAACGCGACCGCGGCCACCAGCCAGGCGTAGTGCACTCGCGGGGGCGTACCGGCAGCGGCGGGGCGTACGAGCTCAGAAGTCACGGCGACCAGTCTGCGCGATGGTGACCCTCGCGAACCACTGGCGTGAACGCCAACATGTGAAAGAATCCAGCCATGGTGCATCGGGTGGTGGTTCTCGCGCTGGACGGAGTCGTCCCGTTCGAGCTGGGTATTCCCTCGCGGGTGTTCGGGATGGCCGAGGACAGGGACGGCGCGCCGCTGTACGAGGTGCTCACATGCACCGCGGACGGCGCCCCGGTCCGCACGGAGGCCGACTTCACGGTGTCGGTCGACCACGGCCCGGAGCTGCTGGCGACCGCAGACACCGTGGTGATCCCGGCGACGTACGAACTCGGTGCCACCCGCGACGGCCACCTGCCCGAGCACCTGGAGAAGGCGTTCGGCTTCATCCGCCCGGGCACCCGGTACGTGTCGATCTGCATCGCGTCGTACGTCCTCGCCGCCGCGGGCCTGCTCGACGGGTTGCGGGCCACCACCCACTGGCGGCACGCCGAGCACTTCCAGCGCACCTATCCGCAGGTCCGGGTCGACCCCGACGTCCTGTTCGTCGACGAGGGCCACGTGCTCACCTCGGCCGGCGTCGCAGCGGGCATCGACCTGTGCCTGCACATCGTGCGCCGCGACCACGGGTCGGACGTCGCCACCCGCGTCGCGAAACGCTCCGTCGTGCCGGCGTGGCGGGACGGCGGGCAGGCCCAGTTCATCGAGCGGCCGATCCCGGCACACACCACGGAATCGACGGCGGCGACGCGGGACTGGGCCCTGCAACGGCTGGACGAGCCGCTGCAACTCTCCCGGCTCGCCCGGCACGCCAACATGAGCGTGCGCACCTTCACCCGGCGGTTCGGCGAGGAGGTGGGCACCACTCCGGCGCAGTGGCTGATCACCCGCCGCGTCGACCGGGCGCGCCAGCTCCTCGAGACGACCGACCTGCCGGTGGACACCATCGCCGCCGACGTCGGCTTCGGCAGCGCCGCCTCCCTGCGACAGCACATGGCAGCACAGCTGGGGGTCCCCCCGTCCGCGTACCGCCGGACCTTCCGCGGGGAGGCCGGCGCGGCCACGACAGCGCCCGCCACCCCGTAGACACCACCCACCCACGCGCCCTGGACGGCGCGTCGCCGAACACCAGGTGAACGCCGGGGAAAGTCGCACTCACGCACGCCGGACCATGCCTAGAGTCGGCGCTGGAGCACCCGTACCCATCCCTCCGGGTCGGGTCGCGTCCGCCCCGGTCGACCCGACCCGGATCGGCCGGGGCAGCCCGGCTTCCATCGCCCACCACGTCAAGAGGTGCCGTGATGCACGATCACTTCGACAGTTCGGAACCGAGAATCTGGCCCGGCATGCTCCTTGTCGCCGCGGTCGTCGCCCTCGTCCTCACGCTGCTGATGTACCTCATGCAGTGACCAGCAACCGCTGACCGCACCACCGTCGGCCCGGCGGCGCGTTCATTCGCGCCCCAGCCTGTCCAGCAGGTCGACGGCGGCGCGGGTGTACTCGCCGATCCAGCGGTCGTGGATGCGTTTGATCGGCAGGGGTGCGAGCGTCAGGCGTCGCTCCCGCCCCACGCTGCGACCGGTCACCAGTTCGGCGCGCTCGAGCACCTTCAGGTGCTGGAGGACGGTGGTGCGGTCGAGTTCGGGGAATCGCGCGCACAGCTCGCCGGTCGTGCACGACGACTCCCGCAGCACGTCGAGCATCCGCCGCCGCGTCCCGGACGCCAGCGCCTTGAACACCCGGTCGTCGTCCGATTCCTCGCGGCCACCCACAGACATGTTGTAAAATTACAACATGTCTGAGCAGAACACCCTCACCGCACTGACATTCACCGTCTCCGGTCACGTCTCGCGGCCCTGCGCCGAGGTGTACGAGGCCGTCGCCGACCCCGAGCAACTGTCGAAGTACTTCACCACCGGCGGCGCGCGCGGCCGGCTGGAGTCGAACTCCGAGGTCACGTGGGACTTCGCCGACTTCCCCGGCGCCTTCCCCGTCACCGTCGTCGCGGCCGAACCGCCGCGCCGCATCGTCATCGAGTGGGCCGGCACGGCCACCACCTCCGACGCGGGCAGGACCACCACCACATTCGAGTTCGAACCCGTCGACGACGACACCCGGACCCTGGTCACGATCACCGAGTCGGCGTGGCAACCCACCGAGGAGGGCGCGAAGAGCGCCTTCGGCAACTGCCAGGGCTGGACCGGCATGCTCGCGGCGCTCAAGGTGTGGGTCGAGCACGGAATCAACCTGCGCGACGGCTTCTACAAGTGACTTTCGCGTGCAGGGTCGGCCACCGAACCTCGTTCCCGGCTCTCCATCAGAGCGCGCGTCACGGTGCCTGCGTCGAAGAAGGTGCTGTACCGCTCCATCTCGCGACGCTGGTATTGCGCATTCACCCGGCGAACGAACAAGTACGTCACGACCAGTCCCGGCGGAAGCAGAAGAACCACAACAATTGCGAGCACGGCGAGAGCACACTCGACAACCACCTCGACGCCCGGACTCGATCGGTGGTTGCTGCCGTCCGCAGTGCCGGCGAGAACCGCGAACACCGCGAAGGCAACTGACCACGTCAACAGCATCGACCAACGGAATCCGTACCGACGCAACGGATAACCCGAGTCCACGAGTGTTCGATACCGCACCCACCACTCACGACACCAGGCCAGCATCGCCGCGCCACCCAACAATCCGCCCCCGACAACCGCCACCCAAGCCGATGCCGTGAATGCCGACTCGAGCGGTAGCCGGAGAACCATGAGCGCCACTGGCACGATCATCGCCATCAAGAAGACAGCAACGGCCGCCGTCCCGAGTCGCTCGCTCGGCGTTCCGCGCCCGCGACGGATTGCCGATACGGATCGCCACACCACCCACAGCAGTGCCGCGATCAGCAGAACACCACCGATGCTGACGGAAAGCCCGGTGGAAGTGAAACGATCCGTTGCCCTCGCCAGGTACCCCGCCACGCCCGCGGCGGCACCTGAAACTCCACTCAGAAACAAGGCGGACACCACAGCGACGAGTCCGGCACCGGTGAGGACACCTCGACCGGTCCACCGAGAAATCGGGCCCCACCGTAAGACGAGGAGACTGCGCCAGAACTGCGCAATCGCGAACAGTGCACCCAGAAAAGCGCCACACCCGGTGAACTTCGCGACGGTCGTCAGGAGATCCCTGTCCGAGGCGTCGAGCGCCGTACCCACCGTCCACCAGACGACTCCGAGCAATGTCGCACCGAATGCAACCTGCGTCGCGTAATTCCGGATCGCCGCTGATTGCTTGTCGAGACTGAGCCGGCCGAGCCACCAGGCGCCTCGAGCACCGATCTCCAGTTCGTTCAGGAAGCGCTGGAATCGCCACAGACGACTGGCGAGCCGCAGATCGGCGACGTTCTCCACTCGCGCGAACTGACGCCGCACCGCAGTTTCCAGAAAGGCATCGCGCCGAGAATCGAGATCATCGACCATCTCGTCGTCGTCACTCCCGCAGCCCAGAAGACGGATGAGATCGACGATCCCCGAATCCTCATCCTCGTCGGCGGACTGCACCGCTGTCCCGCACATACCGGCCGCGGCGGCGTCCTCGACGGTCGACGTAGGCCTCGCAAAGTACCCTCGGCGGGTCAACTCGACACCGGCAGCACGATGGAGCGTCGGATTCCACGCGGGCGAGCGAAATGCAGCCGCACCGGCAAGCGCAAACGACGCAAGATACATCAGGACGAACAACGAACAGATCCAACCGAACCACAGCCCGATATCCATGCGCGCACCGTAGGCCGCAGCACCGACATCGCCGGACGGCCAGAAGTTGCTTCAAAGCGACCTCGCAGACCACGGATCCGATCGGATTCGTGGACTTGGTGGGCGCGGAGGGTTTCGAACCCCCGACCGCTGGTGTGTAAAACCAGAGCTCTACCACTGAGCTACACGCCCGGAATTCGGCGAACGAGAATTCGTTCGCCGAATTGCACTCAGGAATCTAGCGCGGCGAGCGCTTTCTCCCAAGCTCCCTGGTCACGGGCCTCTCCGGGACCGTTCATCTCGGCGAACCGGATGATTCCCGCCTTGTCGACGACGAAGGTGCCGCGGTTGGGGTAGCCGGCCTTCTCGTTGAACACCCCGTAGGCCTGGGTGATCTCCCCGTGCGGCCAGAAGTCGGACAGCAGCGGGAAGGTGTAGCCCTGTTCCGCCGACCAGATCTTGTGGGTGGGCGGCGGGCCGACCGAGATCGCGACGACGGCGGTGTCGTCGTTCTCGAACGTCGGCAGGGTGTCCCGGACGCGGCACAGCTCGCCCTGGCAGGTGCCGGTGAAGGCGAGCGGGTAGAACACGATCAGGACGTTCTTGCGCCCCCGGTAGTCGGAGAGCGACACGTCCTGGTTGTTCTGGTCCTTGAGCGTGAAGTCGGGCGCGACGGTGCCCACGGCCAACGGCATGACGAACTCCTAGGTCTCGACGGTCTGGGGAGCGCCGCGGAGGCGCCGCTCCCCAGGTTCGGCGGTCAGCGCTTGGCGGGACGTGCCTTCGGCTGCACCAGCCGGCTACCGGACCAGGATCCCAGATTGGCGGCGGAGGTCTGCGTCAGCCCCGCGGTCGGTGCCGATTCGGCGATCTCGCTGGGCTCGACGTGCCCGGGCTGACCGGTCTTCGGGGTCAGCACCCACACGAAGCCCTCGTCGGCGAGCGGCCCGATCGCGTCCATCAGCGCGTCGACCAGGTCACCGTCGCCGTCCCGCCACCACAGCAGGACCACGTCGATCACCTCGTCGGAGTCCTCGTCGAGGAGCTCACCGCCGATGGTCTCTTCGACGGCCGCCCGCAGGTCGTCGTCGGTGTCCTCGTCCCAACCCAGTTCCTGTACAGACATGTCTTGGGTGATGCCCAGTTTCTGGACGTAGTTTTGGGCGTCGGCCGCGGCGACCACGGTGGTGTCCTCCTAAGTGTTCGAGCTGAACCTCCAGCTTCCGATCGGTGGTGATCGGTAGTGAAAGCGAACATGCTCGAAGCCTTCCGCGCAAGCGGACCGGGCCGAATCGCGCGAACAAATATTTCGACGGTGGACGAATGAGACTCGCCCGCACCATTGCCGACGCGGTTTGGCAGGATTGGATTCAGATCACCATCATGAACAAACCGTGTTGCCGTCACAGTTGGCGACGCGGATGGATAGGACGCCACACCGAGCGTCCACCGCGATGAGGAGCAAATGTTGTCCGAGCAGACCCAGGACCCGGTATCTCCCCTGGCGCCCAGTCCCACCCCCGGTTCCGACGGCCGTGTGCGCGTCATCCGTGAGGGCGTCGCGTCCTACCTTCCCGACATCGATCCCGACGAGACCGGCGAGTGGATCGAGAGCTTCGACGACCTGTTGGAGCGTTCGGGGCCGACGCGCGCACGCTACCTGATGCTGCGACTGCTCGAGCGCGCCGGCGAAAACCACGTCGCCATCCCCGCCCTGACCTCCACCGACTTCGTCAACACCATTCCCACCGAGAACGAACCCTGGTTCCCCGGTGACGAGGAGGTCGAGCGTCGCTACCGTGCCTGGATCCGGTGGAACGCTGCGATCATGGTGCACCGCGCACAGCGCCCGGGTGTCGGCGTCGGTGGCCACATCTCGACGTACGCGTCTTCGGCGGCTCTGTACGAGGTCGGGTTCAACCACTTCTTCCGTGGCAAGGATCACCCGGGCGGCGGCGACCACATCTTCGTCCAGGGCCACGCCTCGCCCGGCATCTACGCTCGCGCGTTCCTCGAGGGCCGGATCCCGGCCGAGCAGATGGACGGTTTCCGCCAGGAGGCCAGCCACGCCGAGGGCGGCCTGCCGTCGTACCCGCATCCGCGCCTGCTGCCGGACTTCTGGGAATTCCCCACCGTGTCAATGGGTCTGGGCCCGATGAATGCCATCTACCAGGCACGATTCAACCACTACCTGCACGACCGCGGCATCAAGGACACCTCGCAGCAGCACGTGTGGGCGTTCCTCGGCGACGGCGAGATGGACGAGCCCGAGTCGCGTGGCCTGGCGCACGTCGCGGCCACCGAGGGCCTCGACAACCTCACCTTCGTCGTCAACTGCAACCTGCAGCGCCTCGACGGTCCGGTCCGCGGCAACGGCAAGATCATCCAGGAGCTGGAGTCCTTCTTCCGCGGTGCCGGCTGGAACGTGATCAAGGTCGTGTGGGGCCGCGAGTGGGACGCCCTGCTGCACGCCGACAAGGACGGCGCGCTGGTCAACCTGATGAACGTCACCCCGGACGGTGACTACCAGACCTACAAGGCGAACGACGGCGGCTACGTCCGCGAGCACTTCTTCGGCCGTGACCCGCGCACCAAGGAGCTGGTCAAGGACCTGACCGACCAGGAGATCTGGAACCTCAAGCGCGGCGGCCACGACTACCGCAAGATCCACGCGGCCTACGCCGCGGCGATGGCGCACAAGGGCCAGCCGACGGTGATCCTGGCGCACACCATCAAGGGCTACACCCTCGGCAAGCACTTCGAGGGTCGCAACGCCACGCACCAGATGAAGAAGCTCACCCTCGACGACCTCAAGGCGTTCCGCGACCTGCAGCGGATCCCGATCTCCGATGCGGAGCTCGAGAAGGATCCCTACCTGCCTCCGTACTACCACCCCGGGCCGGACGCCCCGGAGATCCAGTACATGCTCGACCGCCGCAAGCAGCTCGGCGGGTTCCTGCCGTCGCGACGCACCGACGCCGCGCCGCTGCCGGTGCCGGACATCTCCGCCCTCGACCCGATCCGCAAGGGCTCGGGCAAGCAGGAGGTCGCGACCACGATGGCGCTGGTGCGCGTCATCAAGGAACTGTTGCGCGACAAGGAGATCGGCAAGCGGATCGTGCCGATCATCCCCGACGAGGCCCGCACGTTCGGCATGGACTCGTGGTTCCCGTCGCTGAAGATCTACAACCGCAACGGTCAGCTGTACACCTCCGTCGACGCCGAACTGATGTTGGCGTACAAGGAGTCCAGCGTCGGCCAGATCCTGCACGAGGGCATCAACGAGGCGGGCTCGACGGCGTCGTTCACCGCGGTCGGCACCTCCTACGCCACCCACGGCGAGCCGATGATCCCGCTGTACATCTTCTATTCGATGTTCGGGTTCCAGCGCACCGGCGACGGGTTGTGGGCTGCGGCCGACCAGATGGCCCGCGGCTTCGTGCTCGGCGCCACCGCCGGCCGCACCACCCTCACCGGTGAGGGCCTGCAGCACGCGGACGGGCACTCGCTGCTGCTGGCGTCGACGAACCCCGCCGCGGTCACCTACGACCCGGCGTTCTCCTACGAGATCGCCCACATCGTCCGGGACGGTATCCGGCGGATGTACGGCGGTACCGAAGGCGAGGCCGGGTTCGGCGGCGAGAACATCTTCTACTACCTGACGATCTACAACGAGCCGTACGTGCAGCCGGCGGAGCCCGAGAACCTCGACGTCGAGGGCCTGCTCAAGGGCATCTACCTGTACCACCGCGGCACGGGACTCGGCCCGAAGGCGCAGATTCTGGTGTCCGGTGTTGCGATGCCGGAGGGCCTGCGGGCCGCGCAGCTGCTGGCCGACGACTGGGGTGTGTCGGCCGACGTGTGGTCGGTGACCTCGTGGGGCGAGCTGCGCCGTGAGGGCATCGAGTGCGACCGGCAGGCGCTGCACAACCCGGACGTCGCTCCCCCGCTGCCGTACGTGGCCACCGCCCTCTCCGGCGCGGAGGGCCCGTTCGTCGCGGCCTCCGACTGGATGCGCTCGGTTCCGGACCAGATCCGGCAGTGGGTGCCCGGCGACTACACCACCCTCGGCACCGACGGGTTCGGCTTCTCCGACACCCGCACGGCGGCGCGACGTTTCTTCAACGTCGACGCCGAGTCGATTGCGGTCGCGGTGCTGGCCGGTCTCGCCCGCGCGGGCAAGGTCGAGCACAACACCCCGGCGGCGGCCGCCCGGCAGTACCGGATCGACGACGTGCTCGCCGCACCGACGTCGATGAAGGATCCGGGCAGCGCCTAGATCCCCGGCACCCCCGGCCAGCGCCCCGGCACCGACTCGGTGCCGGGGCGTTCGCCGTCCCGACCCTCACCGGGTCGCCGCACCCGTGCATCGCGCCCGGACCTGCGCCGTGGCGTAGGTTTCGGAGTCATGGGTGCACAGGAATCCGGCGAGCCCGGGTCCGGAGAATCAGGAGCCGGAGAGTCGGGAGCCGCGACCACGCCCCGTGTCGAGGGGGCGGATGCGTCGGCGCCGGCCGGCGCCCCGCGTGGAGCGGACCCGACGTCGCCGCCACCGATGATTCCGACCCCCTTCGCCCACCGGCGTGAACCGCGGGCGCCGCTGCCGGACGCACTGCTGCGCCGGGTGAAGCAGTTCTCGGGCAGGCTCTCCACCGAGGCGGTCTCGTCGATGCAGACGCAGTTGCCGTTCTTCGCCGACCTGGACGCGGACCAGCGCGCCAGCGTCCAGTTGCTGGTGCAGACCGCCATCGTCAACTTCCTCGAGTGGCTGCGGAACCCGGAGGACAGCGACGTCCGGTTCAGCCTCGATGCCTTCCAGGTGATCCCCCAGGACCTGGCCCGGCGCCTGACGCTGCGTCAGACGGTCGACATGGTGCGGGTGGCGATGGAGTTCTTCGAGCAGTGGCTGCCCGCGCTCGCCCGCAACGACCAGCAGCTGATCGCGTTGACCGAGGCGGTGCTGAGGTACGGGCGCGAGCTCGGATTCACGGCGGCATCGGTGTATGCCAGCGCCGCCGAGTCGCGCGGCGCCTGGGACACCCGGCTCGAGGCACTGGTGGTGGATGCAGTGGTGCGCGGCGACAGCGGACCCGACATGCTCTCCCGCGCCGCGACGCTGAACTGGGACGCCAACGCGCCGGCCACCGTCCTGGTCGGCACCCCGCCGCCGGACCAGGGCGTCTCGGTGGTCGGCACGGTGCACACCATCGCGCAGCGGCACGGCCGCGCCGCGTTGGCGGTGGTCCAGGGGTCGCGCCTGGTCGCCGTGGTCTCCGGCGACGTGAAGGCGTCGCCGGAGAATCGACCGTTCCTGACCGATCTGCTGGCCGCGTTCTCCCCCGACCCGGTGGTGATCGGCCCGACGACCGGAACCCTGAGCACCGCCCACTTCAGCGCCGTCGAGGCGCTGGCCGGCATGGACGCCGTGACGGGCTGGCGGGGAGCGCCCCGGCCGGTGCACGCGGGTGAGCTGCTCCCCGAACGCGCGCTACTCGGGGACCGCGCCGCCCTCGACGCCCTCAACGACCAGTTGGTGCGTCCCCTCGCCGCGGCGGGGTCCGCGCTGACTGACACCCTCGACACCTATCTGGACTGCGGTGCCGCCGTGGAGACGTGCGCCCGTCAACTGTTCGTCCATCCAAATACTGTGCGGTATCGCCTGAAGAAAATCGCCGAGATCACCCGGCGCGATCCGACCAACCCGCGGGACGCGTACGTACTCCGAATCGCAGCAACAGTAGGAAGGCTGACACGAACCAATCACGAACCCTCCCGTTTAGCCACTTCGGTAACATCAGCAACAGATCACGGGTTCAGGGTGTAACGCACAACGATTGAAGTACGATGCTCACTCCCGACAAGCTGTTTTGTTGGAACCCTACAAAACACTTGTCCAAGGTTCATCGCCAACAACACCCCGCGGAACCCGGCGATCGGTGTTCCCTTATTCCTGTGATTGCGTTGCTCGCCCCGGGTCAGGGGTCCCAAACCCCCGGCATGCTCAGCCCCTGGCTGGAGCTGCCGGGTACCGCCGATCGCATTGCGATCTGGTCCAAGGCCGCCGGCCTGGACCTCGGCCGGCTCGGCACCACCGCGACCGCGGAGGAGATCACCGACACGGCCGTCACCCAGCCGCTCGTCGTGGCGTCCGCGCTGCTGGCATTCGAGGAACTCGAACGCCGCGGTCAGGTTCCGGCCGACCTCGTGGCAGCGGGCCACTCCGTCGGTGAGCTCGCCGCCGCCGCCATCGCCGGCGTCATCTCCGCGGACGACGCGGTCGCGCTCGCCGCACTGCGCGGCTCCGAGATGGCGAAGGCGTGCGCGCTGGAACCGACCGGCATGTCCGCGGTCCTCGGTGGCGACGAGGACGCGGTCCTCGCCCGGCTCGCCGAGCTCGACCTCGAACCGGCCAACCGCAACGCCGCCGGTCAGATCGTCGCCGCCGGCCTGCTCAGCAAGCTCGAGGAACTGGCCGCGAACCCGCCGGAGAAGGCTCGCGTCCGCGCACTGCCCGTGGCCGGCGCATTCCACACCAGGTTCATGGGCCCCGCCCAGGACGCGGTCACCGAGGCGGCATCGCAGATCGCGCCGCAGGAGCCGACGCGCACCCTGCTGTCCAACGCCGACGGTCAGCCGGTCGCCTCCGGCGCCGACGCCCTGACCAAGCTGGCCGCGCAGGTCACCCGGCCCGTCCGGTGGGATCTGTGCAGCGCATACCTCCGCGGCGCCGAAGTGGCCGCGGTCGTCGAACTCCCGCCGGCCGGCACGCTGGTGGGCATCGCCAAGCGCGAAATGAAGGGCACCCCCACGCTCGCCCTGAAGACCCCCGCCGATCTGGACGCGATCGCCCAACTCGGCTGAACCGAACACGGCCCCACGCCGTGACTCGAATGAACACACACACTTGCAGCACTCGACCGATCCGAGGACCGGTCGAACGCAGGACCCGAAAATAACACCATCAAGAAGGGAGCCACCCAGTGGCCACCAGCCAGGAAGAAATCATCGCCGGTCTCGCCGAGATCATCGAGGAAGTCACCGGCATCGAGCCGTCCGAGGTGACCATCGAGAAGTCCTTCGTCGACGACCTCGACATCGACTCGCTCTCCATGGTCGAGATCGCCGTGCAGACCGAGGACAAGTACGGCGTGAAGATCCCCGACGAGGATCTCGCCAGCCTGCGCACCGTCGGTGACGCCGTCACGTACATCCAGAAGCTCGAGGCCGAGGGCGTCCAGACCGGCTCCACCGACAGCGAGTGAGCCTCGACGTGTCTTCCACATCTCCGCGGACGTTGCCCAACGTCGTCGTCACCAGTCTCGCGGCTACGACGTCACTCGCAGGTGACGTGGATGCCACGTGGAAGTCCCTCCTCGCCGGTGAGAGCGGCATCGGCACGCTGACCGGTTTCGTCGACGAGTTCGACCTCCCGGTCCGGATCGGTGGCAAGCTCAAGGTCAGCCCCAACGAGTCGCTCTCCCGGGTCGAGGTCCGGCGGATGAGCTTCGCCGAGCGCCTCGCCCTGACGCTGGGCCGCACGGTGTGGGAGAACGCCGGCAGCCCGGAGGTCGACAAGGACCGCCTCGGTGTCGTGATCGGCACCGGCCTCGGCGGCGGCGAATCGCTCATCGACGCGGTCGACAAGCTGCGGGAGGGCGGGTACCGCAAGGTGTCCCCGTTCGCCGTGCAGATGGTGATGCCGAACGGTCCGTCCGCGACCGTCGGACTCGAACTCGGCGCTCGCGCCGGTGTGATCACGCCCGTCTCCGCCTGCTCGTCGGGTTCGGAGGCCATCGCGCATGCGTACCGGATGATCGCGCTCGGTGACGCCGACATCGTCGTCGCCGGTGGTGTCGAGGGAGAACTCGACGCGGTCGCCACGGCGAGCTTCGCGATGATGCGGGCCTTGAGCACGCGCAACGACGACCCGACGGGTGCGTCGCGGCCGTTCGACAAGGACCGCGACGGATTCGTCTTCGGCGAGGCCGGAGCGATGATGGTCCTCGAGACGGAGGAGCACGCGAAGGCGCGCGGTGCCACCATCCACGCACGACTGCTGGGTGCGGGCATCACCTCGGACGGCTACCACATCGTGGCGCCGCACCCCGAGGGCACCGGAGCGGCGCGGGCGATGACCCGGGCCATCGAAACCGCGGGACTGGCGAAGTCGGACATCTCGTTCGTCAACGCGCACGCCACCGCGACCCCGATCGGCGACACCGCCGAGGCGAAGGCCATCAACGCCGCGGTCGGCAACCACGCCGCGGTGTACGCACCGAAGTCCGCGCTCGGGCACTCGATCGGCGCCGTCGGTGCGCTCGAATCGGTGCTCACGGTCCTGAGTGTGCGTGACGGGGTCATTCCCCCCACGCTCAATCTCGACAATCAGGATCCAGAGATCGACCTGGACGTCGTCAAGGGGGAATCCCGCGCCGGCCAGATCGATTTCGCCATCAACAACTCGTTCGGATTCGGTGGGCACAACGTTGCGCTCGCCTTCGGCCGCGCCTGACGGGTCGGCTCGCAGTTCGACAGGTGAGGGGCCCGGAAGCCGGGCCCCTCACCTCCCCACAGTCAGCGGCTCGCTATGAAGGAGGACCGGCGATGACCATTCTGGATCCAGTCACCAGACCCGATTCGCAGCTCGACCCTCGCGATCCCCTCGCCCGGCTCGAGAAACTGTTCGACGCCGGGACCACCACGACGCTTCATCCCCGCGACAAGTCCGGCGTCCTCGCCGCGTCCGGCGAGATCGACGGCGTCCGCACCATCGCCTACTGCTCCGACGCCACCGTGATGGGCGGCGCCATGGGAGTGGAGGGCTGCAAACACATCGTCGCGGCGATCGACGCCGCGATCGAGGAGCAGGTCCCGATCGTCGGGGTCTGGCATTCGGGCGGGGCCCGGCTGGCGGAGGGCGTCGAAGCCCTGCACGCCGTCGGCCTCGTGTTCGAAGCCATGGTCCGCGCGTCCGGCCTGATCCCCCAGATTTCCGTCGTCCTCGGCTTCGCCGCCGGTGGGGCCGCCTACGGTCCGGCGCTGACCGACGTCGTCATCATGGCGCCCGAGGGCCGCGTGTTCGTCACCGGACCCGACGTGGTGCGTTCGGTGACCGGCGAGCAGGTCGACATGGAGTCGCTCGGCGGCCCCGCGACGCACACCAAGAAGTCCGGTGTCGCGCACATCGCCGCCCACGACGAACTCGACGCGCTGCACCGCGCCCGCCGGCTGGTGTCGATGATCGCCGATCAGGGCGAGTTCGACGTGGACGCCGCCCGCCGCGGCGACACCGACCTCCGGGCCCTGATGCCCGAGTCGGCCAAGCGCGCCTACGACGTCCGTCCGATCGTGCACGAACTGCTCGACAACGTGGACGGCGAGTCCAGCCTCGAAGAGCTGCAAGGCAACTGGGCGCGCAGCATCGTCACCGGCATCGGCCGGCTCGGTGGCCGCACCGTCGGCGTCATCGCGAACAACCCGCTGCGACTGGGCGGCTGCCTGAACTCCGAGAGCGCGGAGAAGGCGGCCCGGTTCGTGCGGCTGTGCGACGCGTTCGGCATCCCGCTCGTCGTCATCGTCGACGTCCCCGGTTACCTGCCGGGCGTCAGCCAGGAATGGGAGGGTGTGGTGCGCCGCGGCGCGAAGCTGCTGCACGCCTTCGCCGAGGCCACCGTTCCCCGCGTCACCCTGGTGACCCGGAAGATCTACGGCGGTGCCTACATCGCGATGAACTCCCGGGCCCTCGGCGCCACCGCGGTGTACGCGTGGCCGGAGGCCGAGGTCGCCGTGATGGGCGCAAAGGCCGCGGTCGGGATCCTGCACAAGCGGGCCCTGGCGGCTGCCCCCGAGGAGGAGCGCGAGGCGCTGCACGACCGCCTGGCCGCCGAGCACGAGGCGATCGCCGGCGGCGTCGGGCGAGCGATGTCCATCGGCGTCGTCGACGAACTGATCGAGCCCGCGCAGACCCGCAGTCTGCTCACCACTGCGCTCGCCGCCGCCCCCGCCCGCCGCGGTCGGCACAAGAACATCCCGCTGTGATCCTCCGCGACATGTGAACGGACGAGGGCCCCGACCGCAACGGTCGGGGCCCTCGTCGTCTCGTGCCGGTGGTTCACCGGCGGGTGGGTGTCAGACCGCGCGGACGCCGGTCGCCTGCGGGCCCTTGGCGCCCTGGGAGATCTCGAACTCCACGCGCTGGTTCTCCTCGAGGTTCCGGAATCCGGAACCGGTGATCTCGGAGTAGTGCACGAACACGTCCGGGCCCCCGTTGTCCTGCGCGATGAAGCCGAAACCCTTCTCCGCGTTGAACCACTTGACTGTTCCCTGAGTCATGGAAACTCCTTTTCAGGGCTGGTCGGACCGCACCTTGCGGACCGGGCCGGTTTTCAGACGCAACGCGCGTCTCCAGACACTGAACGGGATTTCTCAGGTACCTGAAGGGCTGCACGGCGCCCGCAACACTGTTTCCTTGCGAGCGTGCAGTTGGTACACAAACACACAAAAACTACGGCCGACTGCTTCAACGCACCGGCACCCGTAATGATTCCCCGGTGCGTCTATCCGACGTCGCGGCGCAGCCAGGTGACCTCGGCGCCCTCGCTGCCACTGCGGTAGGGCTCGAGTTCGGTGTCCCACTCCGAGCCGAGGGCATGCTGCAGTTCGACCGCGAGCGTGTCGGTGCCGCCGTGCTGGGCGATCAGGGACCGCAACCGCATCTCCCCGACGATCACGTCCCCGTTGGCGCTCATCGAGCCCCGCCACAGGCCGAGGCCCGGTGCGTGGCAGTACCGCTCGCCGTCCACGCCCTCGCTGGCCTCCTCGGTGACCTCGAAGCGCAGCAT
The DNA here is from genome assembly GCF_053589375.1 of Rhodococcus sp. NPDC003348. NCBI lineage: Bacteria > Bacillati > Actinomycetota > Actinomycetes > Mycobacteriales > Nocardiaceae > Rhodococcus > Rhodococcus sp. NPDC003348. Next base: position 127,317 of record NZ_JBSFRT010000005.1, on the reverse strand, counting down.
CGGCCAGGCGCGCAGTGCATGGACGAGCCGGGCCGCCGTGCCGACCGGACCCATCCAGTCGGTGCTGGCCCGCAACTGGCCGGGCGAGGCGGGTTGAGAGGTCCATTTCAGGTTGGCTCGGCAGTCGAGGGTTGCGGCGAGGGCCCATTCGATGTGCGGGCACAGCGCCGCGGGCGACGAGTGCACGTGAAGCACACCGTTCGTCGCGTCGACGAACTCATCCCATTCGCGCACAGGGCACCTCCAGCTTCGACGAGGGTCGTCTTCCCCAACGGCCTCTGTCGTCGCGGTCGTGCCACGGCGCGGTAACAGTGTGCCCCCAGTGGCCAGTGGTACGCCAGTTGAAACCAGAATCCGTCGCGGCGGGATCGTTCAGTGCGTGCCGAACTCGGCGACGACGGCGTCGCTCACCGGAGGCCACGCCTCCTTCGCCCAGTCGCCGAAGGCCCGGTCCGACAGTGCCACACAGGCCAGTGAACGTGCCGGATCGACCCACAGGAACGTGCCGGACTGCCCGAAATGACCGTAGGTGGCAGCCGAGTTCGTGGTCCCGGTCCAGTGCGGTGACTTCTCGGCGCGGATCTCGAAACCCAGGCCCCAGTCGTTGGGTCGCTGCATCCCGTAGCCGGGCAGGAGGCCGCGCAGTCCCGGGTACTGGACCGTGGTCGCCTCGGCCAGGGTCGGCACCGACAGCAGCCGCGGCCGCAGCAACTCCAGCGCGAAGCGGGTCAGGTCGGCGGTGGTGGCGCGGGCGCCGTGCCCGGCCGATCCCTCCAGTGCGGTGTCGGTCATACCGAGAGGCTCGAACACCGCCTGGCGCAGGTACTCCGGGAACGCGATCGCCGTCTCGGCCTCGACCACTTCGGCGAGAACCTCGAACCCGGCGCTCGAGTAGATGCGCTTGGCCCCGGGGGGCGCCTGCACGGTCCGGTCGCCGAACGCGAGACCCGAGGTGTGGGCGAGCAGGTGTCGCACGGTCGCGTCGGGCGGGCCGGCGGGCTGGTCCAATTCGACCGCACCTTCCTCTACCGCGACGAGCACACCGTAGGCGACGAGCGGCTTGGTCACCGACGCCAACGCGAACACCCGGTCCTGCTCCCCCGCCGTGGCGAGCACCCCGTCCGGGCCGATCGCCGCGGCAGCGGCGTGGTCGACGGGCCAGGTGTCGATCGCGGCGAGACTGTGCATCCCGTCAGCCTACGAGGAGGGGTCCCGGACGCGACGACGCCGGGTCGCCCGCGGTGGGCGGCCCGGCGTCGGGTGGTGCAGCGATGTCAGTGTCGCGGAGAGCTCGGTGTTGCGGGGACGTCAGTGGTCGGCGTCCGTGTACTTGATGACGCCGCGCAGGTTCTTGCCGTCCAGCATGTCCTGGTAGCCGTCGTTGATCTGTTCGAGGCTGTAGGTGTTGGAGATCATGTCCTGCAGGTTCAGCTGACCCGACTTGTACAGGTCGAGGAGCATCGGGATCTCGTGGCGCGGGTTGGCACCACCGAAGACGTTGCCCTTGAGGGTCTTCTGCAGCATCGCGAAGAGGAAGAGGTTCATCTTCACGTCCATGTCGGACATGTTGCCCATCGACGTCACGACACAGGTGCCGGCCTTGGCGGTCAGCGTCAGCGCCGGGTCGACCATAGCGCCGTCCATCTCGCCCATGGTGAGGATGACCTTGTCGCACATCTTGCCCCAGGTCAGTTCCATGACCGGGACGATGGCCTCTTCGAGGCTGGCGTAGGCGTGGGTGGCACCGAACTTGAGGGCCCGCTCGCGCTTGGACGCGACCGGGTCGATGGCGATGACATTGCGCGCACCCGAGACCACCGCGCCCTGCAGCGCGGCCATGCCGACGCCGCCGACACCGACGATCGCGACGGAGTCGCCGGGGCGAACCTGCGCGACGTTGGTCGCCGAGCCCCAACCGGTCGTGACGCCGCAGCCGACGAGCGCGGCAACCTCGAACGGGACGTGCTCGTCGATCTTGACCGCGGAGTACTCGTGCACGGTCATGTACGGCGAGAAGGTGCCGAGGAGCGACATCGGGATGACGTTCTGGCCGCGGGCCTGGATGCGGTACGAACCGTCGGAGATGGACTGGCCGGTCAGCAGACCCATGCCAAGGTCGCAGAGGTTCGAGTGACCCTGCGTACACGGATCACAGGTGCCGCAGGCGGGGATGAAGGACAGGACGACGTGGTCGCCTTCCTTCAGCCGCTTGACGTTCGGGCCGACCTTGGTGACGACGCCGGCGCCCTCGTGCCCGCCGAGCACCGGGAAGGACGGCATCGGCGTGGCGCCGGTGACGAGGTGGTAGTCGGAGTGGCACATACCGGCCGCCTCCATACGGATCTGGACTTCGCCCTCTCGGGGATCACCCAGCTCGATCTCCTCGACCGACCACGGCTCGTTGAGACCCCACAGCAGCGCGCCCTTTGTCTTCATTTCGTTCCGGCCTTTCGTCCACGTCAACTACAGGTGATCGAGGTGACGGTGATCACAAGCGCACACGATAGCCCGAAAATCGGCGTTTTGGAACACGTTCTAGAAGAATTCCGTAACAGGCTCTAACGTAGAGGCGTATCGCCAGGTCGGAAGCGGTTACCAGCCGGTCATGTCAGCGTGTCGACGACGCCTCGCGCGGGTGCTCGAAGACCAGGTACCGAGTCCGTCAGCCGTGCACGTCGTGCAGATGATGGACCGGGTCGTGGAGGAAGTACACCGCCAGGGTCCGCACGGTGAACGCCGACCCGTCGCTGCGCAGCCCGCGCCTCCCGAGCGCGTCCTCCGGCACCGCCGCGAACGCGTCGGCGATCGCCCCGGCCGCGGCCGCGAGTCCCGCAGCCACCTCCCGCGGATCCTGCTCGCGGTAGCGCTCGGCGACCGCCGTCGCGTCCTGGTCCCAGTTCGCGAACTCGGGTTCGTCGCGGTCGAGCATCAGGGCCAGACGCTCACGGAAGATCCGGAACACGTCGCGCACGTGTGCGCCGTACTCGAGCGCCGACCACGTGTGCTCGTCGGGACGGACCGCGACGTCAGGGCGGGCGAGCACCGCAGGCCAGCGCTCGGCATTGGCACGGACCAGCTCCGGCAACCGACCGAACTCGACCGCGGACGGGTCGAATCCGCAGTCGGGGCAGGGTCGTTCGACGACCCAGGTCCAGTTCTTGGTGTCCGGAGCGATCGCCATGCGCCCACCCTACGCAGGTGTGCATTCACCGCAAGGACGGTCGGCGAACGCCCCGATCGCCGAATACGAGGCGGTACACGGCAGGTGACAGCCGGGGTGTCCGCTCCCCTCGAACGGACACCCCAACTGTCGGTCAGGGGCGGCGAACGGCCCGTGGTCAGAGATCGACGGTGAAGCTGTTCACCACCCGATCGGCGGCGGCGACGTCCGCCTCGCTGTTCGCCTGGACCGCCACCAGCGCGAGATAGCGGCCGCTGTCCGCCTGCGCCGCCACGAAGATGTACTTCGCCTTCTCCGGTCCGCAGTTCTCCCAGGCCTCGAAGCGGCCGGTGTGCAGGGCGTCGCTGTAGTCCATCCGTCCCCGGGACACGCAGCCGGCCGCCGGCAGGTCCTTGCCCGCCATGTTCAGCAGATCCTCCGGCGTGGAGTTCGCGACCGCCTCCTCGGACCCGAGCACCGTGGCGCCGACCGCCCCCCAGCCGTTCTTGTACTGGTCGAGATTCGAGCTGGCCTCCACCCCGAAGTAGGAGTTGCCCTTGTCGTCCACGAACTGTGTTCCGTCGACCTGGGACCACGACTCGGGCACCTGCACACTGACGACACCGGAATCGTCGGTCACCGTGGTGAACCCGGCGGCGGTCGCCTGAGCGGTCGGCGCCCCGGCGCCCCCGACCAGTCCGGAGCTGACCGTGGTGGTCGCCTCCAGCGGGTCGCCGTTGAACTGGCCGCGCAGGTAGGTGTCGGTGGCCGGCCGGTAGACCTCCACGGACAGGGTGGCGTCCTGGCCGTGGGTTTCGACGACGTTGCAGTACTCGGAGAGAGTTCCGTCGGCGCCGAGGGCGACGCCCTCCATATTGGTGAGGAGGTCGCCCGGTTCCACGCCGGCCTTGTCGGCGGACGATCCCGACGCCACCGAGTTGACCCAGATGCCCAGCCCCTCACCGTCATCGGAGGTCACGGCTTCCCCGTTGATGCCGAGACTGAGCACGTTCTTCCCGTCCCGGAGGTCGTCGACGATCCGGCGCACCTCGTCGCGATGGATCGCGAAGTTGGTGTCGTGCTGCTCGTCGCCCGCATAGTTGACGCCGACGAGGCGACCGTCCGGATCGACGAGTGGTCCACCGGAATTGCCGCTGCGGATCCGGGCGTCGTGCTCGATGACGTGCTCCAGCGACGCCCACGGTGTGTCGGCGGGGGTGTCCGCCTTCGACACGATGCCCTTCGTCATCGTGAATGTCGGATCTCCGAGCGGGTACCCCGCCGCGTACACCTCGTCTGCGGTGGCGACGTCGTCCTCACGAATCCCGATGTACGGCAGGTCGTTTCCGTCGATCTTCACGACGGCCAGGTCGAGGCACTCGGAGGATCCCTTGACCTGGGCGTTGAGCGTCTTGCTCTGGTCGCCGCCCCGCCACACCTTCAGCGTGCCCGCGCCGGTGACCACGTGGTTGTTCGTCAGCGCGTAGCCGTCCGAGGAGATCAGGAAGCCCGATCCGCGTCCGGCCGCCTCGTAGGCACCCTCCTGCGGGGAGACGAAGGTGCCGACCGCCTCGAGTTGGATGGTCGCGGACTGCAGGTCTTCGAACCCGACGCCACCGTCGGCGGCATCGGCGTCGCCCATCGAGAAGGAGAACGAGCAGGAGGACAGCAGCAGCGCGCCGGCCACGAGCCCGGCCGAGGCGCCGACACGCGCTCGGCGTGGGAGTCGGCGGTGGGAAATGTGTTTCATGGTGCTCCTGTGGAGAAAGCGCGGGCGGCGCGGGAAGGTCAGGTGAGCTCGCCCGCGGCGGTGACGCAGGGGTGTCGGTCAGCCTGCCGGGACCGGGTGTCCCGAGGACAGAGTCAGCAGTCCTGATGTTGCGGGAACCATCTCGGCCCACGGGCCGGGACCGGCTCCACGCCGGACGTTGCGGCGGCTGAATTCGTCACCGGCTCAGCGTTCGCGATCCGGCACGGTGGGGCCATCCCAGGTTTCTGGGGAGTTCCCCGGCCGGGAATCTGGGGGGGGTGAGGCGCGGCCGACAGTCGACCCCCTGCGGGCACGGTATCGCGGCGACGACGAGCCGCGGGGCCACTTCGGGCAACGAGGCGGCCGGTCGCGACACCGACATCGCACGCGTCGGCCCTCCGGTTCGAGGCAGCAGTGCGTCCGTCGCCTGCCGTGCGGGAAGCAGGCCACGCGCACGGCAAAGGCAGGTATGTCACCAGGTATTTCCACGCATGCCCCCAGGCGCCGCGCGACCGAAGATGTGCTCTGCCGCACATGTTCAAGCTGGTAGGTGAAGCTCCCGGCATCGCTCGCCGTCCAGTCGGACCGCGCGGACCCTTTGCATCAGCTCCAAAGGAAGGTGCCCGCACCGATGAAGAATCATCTGCTCACCTGCAACGACTATGTCACCGCAGTATTCTCCCGCGACTTCGTTACAGAGGGATTCGTGGACGACACCGTCGAGCGCATCCACCGGGGTGAGATCGGCGACTGGATTCACGCCCTGGCTCGGTCGGGTCTGTTCCCCAACTATGTCGTGGCCTATGCCGCGCACGCCTGGCGTCACAACCCGCGTTGCCTGCTGGACGCTCTGCTCGGGGATGCCGACGAAGTGACCGTCAAACGCTACGACGCCGCCTGGGAAGCACTGAACCGAACTGCGCAATTCCGCTCGACCGCCGCCGCCAACGAGTAGTCGTTCACTCACGCGTTCGTACGGTCCCGCTGCAGATCGATCCATCCGGACGTTGCAATCACTTGCGTGGGGCGGGCGGGGCTCGAACCCGCGACCAATGGATTATGAGTCCACGGCTCTAACCGACTGAGCTACCGCCCCATCCGCCCGCTTGCGGGCGCACCGAATGCTACCGGTGCACCCCCGACGGACCCGCAGCGGGCGGATGTCCAGGTGAGGTGTCGCCCCGTCGACTACGCCATCGCCATCACGAGCAGGACGGCCGATGCGACGACCGCGACCGCGGTGAGCATCGCCAGCACGAACCGCGCCCGCGCCACCCGCTCGTCGGCATCGCGCGGTGCCAGCAGATGTGTGTTGGACAGAGTTCGCGAATTCTGCATCTTCTTCCTCGCCCTTCGTCGACAATGCGAGCGTTCCACCCTCGACACGGCGACAACAGGGGCGAAGGTCCCTGATCGCTCCCGAGGCCGGCATGAGTTGAGTCACGTCCGGCCCCGGGGCGACGCCGCGGACGACGAAGGTCCCCGACCTGCGTACACAGGTCGGGGACCTTTGCCGTTTCCCGTACGCCGCACGGAAACGAAAAAACCCCTCCACATGCGCGAAGCAGATGGAGGGGTTTTCGCGGCTCCCCCGGCTGGACTCGAACCAGCAACCGTTCGATCAGCAGTCCGGCCCGGCAGGCCCATGGAAGCCGGTGGAGAACGACGACCAGCCAGAACAGATCGGTCGGTGCGCCACGACCCGTCACCACCGAAGACGCGCTCGCCTTCGGCTACTACGATCCCAGCGAGGGACAGTCAACCGAGGACGTCAAGTTCGTCAATACGGGATCTGTTCCCCCGCCGGACCAGCTGCTCCCCCCACCGATTGTTCTGCGGCCGCGGCCCATGCGCGAGGGAAGCGTCGTGGCCGTTGATTCAATGCTATTGAAGGACAACGGAATGCGTCGTCAGACTGCATTTCGGGAGTGATCGAGTGAGCTCACCCATACGGTGACACGCGACGCCATCCTCCCCTGACGTCAGGTGGCGCCAACCCGGCCGGTCGCGCCTGTCTTGGCGGCCGGCCTGGGTCACGTCACCAACCCGTTTCGCCCACTGGTCCCGCAGGGGATCTGCCCCGCTGCACGGCGGCCGTCGCACGATCGCACCACACTCGCGGCAGTGGCCGGCGAGGCGCTCATCCGGACCGCACGAGAGGAATGCCTGTACGCTCGTGTGTGTCGGTCGCCCTACGAACTGGAATTGACATATCTCCGGTCTGCGCCGATTGGAACATCACCGGCCGATTCGCGGCCCCAAGGAGAGTCGCAATGACTCGACCGCACATCCCCTCGCATTTCGACATGGGTGCACACGCGCCAACGCCGGGAAACCGGCGACCGTTCGTACACCCGACACGGACGCCCCGGTTGCTGCTCACCCAAACGATCGGATCATCCCGCTCCGGTCGATGGAGTCTGGTGCCCATGGACGACGAACCTGAAAAGCGAACTCCACGACCTGGCCACCGCGCTCACACTGCGAATCGGACCGATCTCGCGCATCACGTTCGACTGGAACGCAGTGAGTTCCAATCAACACCGAGTCGATGATGCAGACGACATCCAGGTGACAGGCCCGCTACCTGACCAACCCGCGAATGTCATGTACGTATTCGGAGAGAACGGAAACCGAATGGTCCTTGTGGTGATCGCCGCCGGCATGACCGCGGAACACGGCTATGACCCGATGCGCGACATCATTCGGAACCAGTAGGTCAGCCACCGAACGAGCGCGGCAGTGACGGGTGCCGAGGGGTGCCACGCGCCACCGGTCGCGCCGATGAGGACACAACCCGGGCCGAGCAGGTGGCGTTTGTGCATGGATTCGGCGCCGGTTCAGAGTAGCCGGCTCCCCGCAGCCCGGAAACGTGTGGGTAACAGCTTTCCTGGCTGTTTCGCAGGCTCGAATTTCACACTCACTCACGAGCCGACGAGATGCTCGACGCGGGCGTGGCGCTGCCGTCGCCCATGCCGCGATCAGACCGACCCAAAGGATCCCGGAGATGATGTCCGAACTCACGATCGCGGTGGCCCGACTCAACTATCGGATACTCCGCATTCAGCTGGAGCTCATCGAGCAGCTCGGCGTCCGCCGCATTCACGCCACGGCCCCGGCGAGACTGACATACGAGCGCATCCTCATCAACTGGGACCGCACCGCATCGCGCGTACTCCACGACGAATCGTCCGCTCGCCGAGCCCGCGCACTACACCTCAAAACAGCCCCAGCGCGCATCAGTGTCGCACTCGAACGACGACGAAACGATCAGCGACTGGAAGCACAGACTGAGGTCGAGACAGAGTTCATGCGGCGGCGACGCGAAGCGCTCCGCCACCAGCGTCACGCCGGAGCCTGAATCAAGCCGGAAGCGCAAATCGATACGCGGCGGCGAGGGAAGCGTCAAACCGCACCGGTTTGTCCGGCCAATGGTCCCTGGCCACCCCGGGCGTCAACTACTCGCGCCGCACCACCACTTGCACGCCCTGCGCGGTAGATTTCGCTCGAGTCGATTCCAGCGACTCGAGTGCGATTTCATGATGCTCGTCACACCCGCGGCCCGCTGATGCACCTGCAAGGGGGATCCGATCGCAGTGATCTCAGCGTGGCTCGGCCACGCGGATTCGTCCTTCGCCCTGAGGACGCGCGCACCCCCCGGGCTGATGCCTTGGCCGTGGCTGCGGCGAGTTTGGGATCGGTTGTGACAATCCGCGACAGGGACGCCGCGAGCTCTTGAAACGGAAAAAGCCCCCCACCCACGCTTCCGCAGGTGAAGGGCTCTCCTGGTTGCTCCCCCGGCTGGACTCGAACCAGCAACCGTCCGATTAACAGTCGGAAGCTCTGCCAATTGAGCTACAGGGGATTACCTTCGGCAGCCGGTGTTTCTCTCTTGGCTGCGGAACAGACTTTAACCCATAGACCCACCCTGGTACCAAATCGCCTGCCCGTGGGCCGGTCAGGCACACTTGGTCAGGCCGTTCGACAGGAGGGAAAGCAGTTCATGATGCGCTTGTTGATCGGGGTCGCGGCGGGATACGTGCTCGGCACGAAGGCCGGCCGCGCCCGCTACGAACAGATCACCCGGACCACGAAGGCGATCATCGAGAGCCCGGCGACGAAGAAGGCGATCGAGGTGGGCAGGCAGAAGCTCTCCGACAGCCTGAACCCGCAGCCGAAGCTCGAGCCTCTCAAGCCGATCGACGAGAACACGCAGATCTACGTGCCCCGCGACCGCCTGTAGGGCGGACCGCGGGCCTCAGAGGTCCTCGGCGTTGTCGCCGACGGCCTGCTCGAGGAGGCTGCGGCGGTACTGCTCGAGCGCGACGAGGTCGCCGAACAGCGACATGTACTCGTCCGGCCGGTCGGCCTGGGACATGCGCTGCAGGCGCGACTTGAGGTCGGCGACCTGCTGACCCACCCAGACCTCCTGCAGGCGCGCGAGGACGCGCGGCACGTAGTCGGGAACGTCAGAGGCCCGGATCGGTTCGACGGCCAGTTCCGTGACCAACGACTGCAACGGATCGGCGAGCTTGGCGACCGCATCCATCCACTCGGCGCCGCCGAGACCTGCGGCGGTGCCGCCCGCGTCGGCCATCGCCTGCCGCACGAGCGCGTACGCCGGGTGGGTGAAGGTCTCCGGCGGCAGCGAGTCGAACACGGACCCGGCGATCTCCGGGTGCTGCAGCGCGGCCTTGAGGGCGTCACGCTGCGGCCACAGCGTCGGGTCGCGGGGGTTGGGGCGCGGCGGCCCGGCGGGCGCCGCCGGCGCCTGCGGTTCCTCCCGGAACCTCTTCTCCGGCTCCGCCTTCCCGCGGTGGGACGCGGCACGACGGGACTCGTCCCGGACCCGCCGCACCACCGCGGAGATGTCGTCCCAGCCGATCCAGCCGGCGAGCTGGCGCGCGTAGTCCTCCCGCAGAGCCGTGTCCTTGATCCGCGCCACCACGGGCACCGTCCGCCGCAGCGCCTGCACCCGACCCTCGGCGGTCTCCAGATCATGTTCGGCCAGTAGCGATTTCACGACGAACCGGAACATCGGGACGCGGCGGGCGACGAGGTCGCGGACCGCGGCGTCACCGGACGCCTGCCGCAGCTCGCACGGATCCATCCCGTCCGGTGCGACGGCCACGAAGGACTGTCCGGCCAACTTCTGGTCGCCCTCGAACGCCTTCATCGCCGCGGCCTGCCCGGCCGCGTCCCCGTCGAATGTGTAGATCACCTCGCCGCGGAAGTAGCTGTCGTCCATCAGGAGGCGACGCAGCATCGCCAGGTGGTCGTCACCGAACGCGGTGCCGCACGCCGCGACCGCGGTCGTGACCCCCGCCAGGTGCATCGCCATCACGTCGGTGTAGCCCTCGACGACGACCGCCTGGTGGCCCTTGGCGATGTCCCGTTTGGCAAGGTCGAGGCCGAACAGCACCTGGGACTTCTTGTACAGCATGGTTTCCGGGGTGTTGATGTACTTGCCCGGCATGGTGTCGTCGTCGAACAGCTTGCGGGCACCGAACCCGATCACGTCGCCGCCCAGGTTGCGGATCGGCCACACGAGGCGGCGCCGGAACCGGTCGATCGGGGTGCCCCGCTTGCCCGGCGTGGCCAGGCCGGCGTCGATGATCTCCTTGGCCTCGAAGCCCTGCGTCAGCAGGTGCTTGGTCAGGGTGTCCCAGCCGTCGGGGGCGTAGCCGCAACCGAACGTCAGCGCCGCCTGACCGTCGAAGTTGCGTTCGGTCAGGTAGTCGCGCGCGGTCTGGGCGTCCGGTTCCCGCAGCCGGGCGGCATAGAACTGCTGCGCGGCCGCGTTCGCCGCGACGAGCCGGGCCCGGGTGCCGCGGTCACGCTGGACGGACGGCCCGCCGCCCTCGTAGGAGATGGTGTAGTTGATCCGGTCCGCGAGCTGTTCGACCGCCTCGACGAACGAGATGTGCTCGATCTTCTGCAGGAACGAGTAGACATCGCCGCCCTCGCCGCAGCCGAAGCAGTGGAAGGTGCCGTGGTTGGGGCGGGCGTGGAACGAGGGGGACTTCTCGTCGTGGAACGGGCACAGGCCCTTCATCGAGTCGCCGCCGCTGTTCTTCAGCGCGACGTACTCCCCCACGATGTCCTCGATGCGGGTGCGTTCCCGAATGGCCGCGATGTCTCGTTCAGGAATTCGGCCGGCCACGAGCACAGTCTAGGTGCACGTTCCGGGAACCCCGCACGGTGGACGACCTAGGATTCGCGCCATGTCGCCTTCCTCACGCCGGTGGGTGCGCCGCACCGCCATCGGCGTCGCCGTCCTCGTCCCCGTCGCCGCGGTCGCGTTCTTCGCGCTCGCGCCCGGAATCGTCGAGCGAGCGCAGAACAAGACCATCGACACGGCACTGCCGGAGATCGCCCCGCAAACCCGCGAACTGCACGACAGCCTGCAGATCGTGGACATGCACTCGGACACCCTGATGTGGGACCGCGACCTGCTCGAGCGGTCCTCCCGCGGCCACATGGACCTGCCGCGCCTGCAGGACGGCAACGTGGCCCTGCAGGTGTTCTCGTCGGTGTCGAAGTCGCCGAAGGGGCAGAACTACGACTCGAACACCGGCGAGACCGACAACATCACCCTGCTGACCATCGCTCAGCTGCAGCCGCCGCGCACGTGGGGGTCGCTGCTGGAACGCTCGCTGTACCACGCGGAGAAGCTGGAGACGGCGGCCGCGGACTCCGACGGGCGGCTGCGGGTCGTGCGCACCCGAGACGACCTCGAGGCGCTGCTCGCGGATCGGGCGGCAGGCCTGGACGTGACCGGCGCGCTGTTCTCGGTCGAGGGCCTGCAGAACCTCGAGGGGCGAATCGAGAACTTCGACCGGCTCTACGACGCGGGCATGCGGATGGCCGGCTTCACTCACTTCTTCGACAACGAGGTCGCAGGCTCGATGCACGGGGTGGACAAGGACGGGTTGACCGACTTCGGACGGCAGGTGTTCGAGCAGATGGAGCAGCGCGGGGTGATCGTCGACATCGCGCACGCGAGCCACCCGGCGATCGCGGAGATGCTGACGAGGGCGACGAAGCCGGTCGTAGCCAGCCACGGTGGCGTCCAGGCCACCTGCGACGTCAACCGCAACCTGACCGACGACGAGATCCGCGGGGTGGCGGCGACCGGCGGCGTCGTCGGCATCGGCTACTGGGACGCCGCGGTGTGCGAGCTGACCCCCGCCGCGGTGGTCGACGCGATCGAGCACGTGATCGCCGTCGGCGGCCTGCAGACCGCCGCGCTGGGCAGTGACTACGACGGTTCCACCACGGTCGCCTGGGACACCGGCGAGATCGCGGTGATCACCCAGGAACTGCGCGATCGCGGGCACAGCGACGACGACATCCGCGCGATCATGGGCGGCAACACGTTGCGGGTGATGGCACAGACGCTGCCCGGTTAGTCGCCTCGCGCCTAACCCCAGGCCGCCTGCGCGCCGAGGCTCTGCTTGTCGACGCGTTCGAGACGGCTCTCGGTGTAGGAGGCGATCTGGTCGACGATCACCCGGGTGCGGGCGCCGTCGTCACCGGCCCGCTCCCACGCCGGCAGCAGGATCGGGTCCAGACAGCTCGGCGCGGTCTGCGTCAGCCACTGCGCGACGCGGTGGATGCGGTCCCGCTGCCGGTCCTGCCGGGTGCGGTGCCCCGCGTCGGACATCACGTACCGCAGCGCGACGGTCTTGAGCAGTGCCACCTCCGCCGCCACGACCGGCGGGATCTCCAGGTCGGCGGCGTACCGGGACAGCGGATCGTCGCCGGCGACCTGCCGGGTCGCGGTGACCGCTGCGGTCGCGAACCGGCCGACCAGCTCGCTGGTGAGGTTCTTCAGCGCCACCGACGAGCCGAGGGTGCCGTCGTAGCGTCCGACCTCGACGACCACCGGCAGCACCGACAGCCGGCTCGCGGCCTCGACCAGGTCGTCGGCCACGAGCCCTCGGAACTCGGCGGCACCCATCTCGGCGAGCGCACGGCGTTCGGCGGGGTCGGCGAGCGCGCGCAGGTCGATCCGGCCGGCGATCACCCCGTCCTCGACGTCGTGCACGGAATACGCGACGTCGTCGGCCCAGTCCATCACCTGCGCCTCGAGGCACCGCCGGATGCCGGGAACGCCGTCCCGCACCCGTGTTGCAGGGTCGCCTTCGCGCACCCAGGCGAGGATCTCGGCGTCGTCGTCGTACGCCCCGAACTTCGCGCCCGGCTCCGGACGGGTCCACGGGTACTTGATCGCGGCGTCGAGGGCGGCGCGGGTCAGGTTCAACCCGACACTGACACCGTCCGGTCCGAGGACCTTCGGTTCCAGACTGGTGAGAATCCTCAGGTTCTGCGCGTTGCCCTCGAAACCGCCGCAGTCGGCGGCCACCTCGTCGAGGGCCTTCTCCCCGTTGTGTCCGTACGGGGGGTGCCCGATGTCGTGGGCGAGGCCCGCCAGGTCCACCAGGTCCGGATCGCAGCCGAGGCCGTCGGCGATGCCCCGGCCGATCTGCGCCACCTCGATCGAGTGCGTCAGCCGGGTGCGCGGGGTGTCACCGTCCCGCGGCCCCACCACCTGCGTCTTGTCCGCCAGCCGGCGCAGCGCGGCGCTGTGCTGCACCCGCGCCCGGTCGCGGGAGAAGTCGCTGCGCGAGGACGAGGTGCCCGGCAGCCCGGCCGTCTTCGGCGCCTCGGCGACACGCCGGTCGAGGTCGTGCTCGGTGTACGCGGACACGGTCACTGCACCGCCGTGTACGGGAAGTCGGCGGAGAAGTGGGTCAGCTGGTACCACAGCAATGCACCTGTCTCCCTGGCGATTCCGTGCAACTGCGACTCCCGGGTGAACACGGCGGGCCCCTGCCGGGTCGGCGCCGTCCACGCCTCGAGGCCGGCGTCCCGGGCCATCGTACGGGTGCGCAACGAATGCCACGGGTCGCTGACCAGGACCGCGGACGTCATCGAGTGCTCCCCCATCACCCGGCTGACGCCCTCGATGCTGCGGAGCGTGTCCGACCCTTCCTCGACCGCGATGATCCGGTCCTCCGGAACGCCCCGGGAGATCAGGTAGTTCTTGCCGGACGCCGCCTCGGTGTACAGGTCACCGACCTGCTTACCGCCGACCGTCACCACCGTCGGCGCGACGCCGCGCTCGAACAGCTTCACGGCCTGCTCGAGCCGGGCCTCGAACACCGACGACGGGGTCCCCGAGTACTGGGCCGCGCCGAGCACCACGATCGCGTCCGCGGACCGGGTGTCGTTGATCCGCGCCACCTGCCACACCCGCACCGCGGTCCCCCCGACCAACAGCAGTCCGATCAGGAGGGCCCCGACCACCGCACGCCGCAGCCACCGGGCCACGGTGCCGGTGAACCCGAGACGCTCGTCGTCGTGGGGGCGTGCTGCTGCGTAACTCACTCCACAAGTCTGCCAGCCTACGGGCGCGACACCGGCCACCGCCGCCCCGGCGGCGCCGCGGCAGGTCGGTGACGAAGGACATGCGGTGACAGCACCGTTCGATGTCACCGCTATCGACGCCGCAACCGATAGATTCGTGATCATGTCACTCGCACACCCCGTCGTTGCCGGTCGACGCAGGGGCGCGGTCGCCGCGGCCTTCGCCTTCGTGGCCACCCTGATCGCCCTGCTCGGTCTGCCCGCCACCGCCGCAGCGGACGCCCCGTCGCGGCTGCCCTCCCAGATCACCGATCCGAACGGGGTGCTCGACGGGTCCGAACGCGCCGACGTCCAGGCCGCGCTGGACAGCCTGTTCGACGAGCACCAGGTGCAGCTGTGGGTGGTGTACGTCGACTCGTTCGACGGCGTGGACGCCGACGCGTGGGCCGGCCGCACGGAGCAGCTGAGCAGCCTCGGCAACGGGACCGCCCTGCTGGCCGTCGCGACCGGGGACCGCGCGTACTCGTTCAGTGTCCCGTCCGGGATCTCCGGAGTGTCCGCGTCCGAGGTCGAGGACATCGAACGGAACGCGATCGTGCCGGCGCTGCGCCAGGAGGACTGGGCAGGCGCCGCGGTGTCCGCGGCCGGCGGGCTGTCCGACGCGATGTCGTCGACCGGATCCGGTTCCGGCGTCAAGTATCTGGTGATCGGCGGCGCGGTCGTCGTGGTCGCGGGTGGCGCGGTGCTCTACACCCGCCGCCGCAAGAGCACGGCGGGACGCGGCAGGTCCGGCAACGCCGAGATCGACTGGACCGACCCGGCCGCGGTGGCGACGCTGCCGATCGCCGCCCTCGACGCCCGCGCCAAGGAGGTCCTCGTCGAGACCGACAACGCGATCCGCACCAGCGAGGAGGAACTGAACCTCGCCCGCGGCGAGTTCGGTGATGCCGCGACCGCCCCGTTCACCGCCGCATACGAGAGCGCCAAGTCGACTCTCGCGTCGGCGTTCACGATCCGGCAGCGGCTCGACGACGACATCCCGGAGACCCCGGACCAGCAGCGCGACATGCTCGTCGAGCTGATCGCCACCTGCAGCCGCGCCGACCGCGAGCTCAACGACCGGGTGACCGAGTTCGACGGCATGCGGGACCTGCTGATCGACGCGCCGGCCCGGCTCGACGCGCTCACCCAGCGGACGGTCGAGATGACGGTCCGGATCCCCGATTCGGAGAAGACCCTGGTCTCGTTGCGCAGCGAGTTCCCCGCTCCCGCACTGGCCTCGGTGGACGGCAACATCGCGCTGGCGCGTGAGCAACTGGCGTACGCCGACCAGAACATCACCGCGGGCCGGGAGGCCGCGAGCAGGCCCGCGGGCAAGCAGGGCCCGGCGGTCGTCGCGATCCGGGCCGCCGAGGGTGCTCTCGACCAGGTCCGGGAACTGCTCGACGGCATCGACCACGCCGCGGAGAACATCCGAACCGCGATGGCGACGCTGCCCGCCGCGATCGAGGACGCCCGCAAGGACATCACCGACGCCGACGCCCTCGCCACGCACGGCGGCGCGGACCTGGCCGCCGCGAAGGCCGCCGCACAGGCGGCTCTCGAGAAGGCGGAGGCCACTCGCGACAGCGACCCGCTCGGTGCGTTCACCGAACTCGCCAAGGCCGACGCCGCGCTCGACGAGGTGATCGCCACCGCGACCGAGGCCAAGGCCACCGCCGAACGGACGGCGCAACGTCTGACGCAGGACATCACCGCTGCGCAGGCCCAGATCACCGCGGCCACCGACTTCATCGCCACGCGGCGCGGCGCGGTCGGCGCAGAGGCCCGCACCCGCCTGTCCGAGGCGCAGCGACACCTCGACGGCGCGCGGCAGCTCGCCCAGTCCGATCCGTCGCAGGCCCTGCAGCACGCGAAGGCCGCAGGCGACCTCAGCGGCCGGGCCCTTCGACTGGCCCAGTCGGACGTGCAGCAGTGGGAGGCCAGCCGGCGGCCGCAGCAACAGCAGTCGAGCATGAACGGAGCGATCCTCGGCGGCATCCTGATCGACTCGATGATGCGCGGCGGCATGAGCGGCGGCTGGGGCAACCGCGGCGGCGGCTACCGGAGCGGCGGCGGCCGGGGGCCCGGATCGTTCGGCGGCCCCAGCAGTTCCGGCCGGATCAGCCGCAGCGGACGGTTCTAGGGACCGATGGGCATGAGTGCGGCCCTCGCTCACCCGGGGATCGCGCTCGCGCTGCTGTGCGCGGCGATGGCGCTCGCCGCGGCCGTGGTGTACCGGGTCGCCGGGCTCGACCGTCCGTGGTCGGTGCCTGCGGCCGCGGCCCGCGGCGCCGCCCAGTTGGCCGCGGTCTCGCTGGTGTTGGCGGCGGCGCTACGACATCTGTGGTCGGCGGCGGCGGTGCTGGTCGTGATGTTCGTTGCGGCCTCGGTCACCGCCGCCCGCCGATCGCGGTCCGGCCGATCCGGGATGTGGCTGACCGCGGCACTGGCGACGGGCATGGCGGCGGTCCTGCCCCCGATGCTGCTCAGCGGTGTGGTGCCGTTGGAGGGTGTCGCGCTGATCCCGATCGGCGGCATCGTCCTCGGTAACGCGATGACGTCCACCTCACTGGCCGCCAAACGCGCACTCGACGCGATCGGACAGCGGCGAGGCGAGGTGGAGGCGGCGCTCAGTCTCGGCCTGAGCGAACGGGATTCGCGGATGCTGGTGGTCCACGACAGCGCCGCGGACGCCCTGTTGCCGGGGCTCGATCAGACCCGCACGGTCGGGCTGGTGACGCTGCCGGGCGCCTTCGTGGGTGTCCTGCTCGCGAGCGGATCCGCGGTGCAGGCGGGGGCCGTGCAGATCCTGGTGCTCGTCGGAGTCCTGCTGGCGCAGACCTGCGCGGTCTCGGTGACGATGGAACTCGTCGCCCGCGGGGTGGTCAGGCGCTGACGCACCTGTGCGCGCTTTCGGTGGCTCCCGCCACCCGAAAAGCGCGCACAGGTGCCGGAGGCGCTTACGCGCCGATCAAGCGCTGCGCGAGGTAGCCCTCGACCTTGTCGAGGGAGACCCGCTCCTGCTCCATGGTGTCGCGCTCACGCACGGTGACGGCGTGGTCGTCGAGGGTGTCGAAGTCGACCGTGATGCAGAACGGGGTGCCGATCTCGTCCTGGCGGCGGTAGCGGCGGCCGATCGCGCCGGCGTCGTCGAACTCGACGTTCCAGTTCTTGCGCAGCGTCGCCGCGAGATCCTTGGCCTTCGGGCTCAGTGCCTCGTTGCGGCTCAGCGGCAGCACCGCCGCCTTGACCGGCGCGAGCCGGCGGTCGAGGCGGAGCACGGTGCGCTTGTCGACGCCGCCCTTCGCGTTCGGCGCCTCGTCCTCCTGGTAGGCGTCGACGAGGAAGGCCATCAGCGATCGGGTCAGGCCGGCAGCCGGCTCGATCACGTACGGCGTGTAGCGCTCACCGGTGGCCTGGTCGAAGTACTTCAGGTCCTGGCCCGAGGACTCCTCGTGGACGCGGAGGTCGTAGTCGGTGCGGTTCGCGACACCCTCGAGTTCGCCCCACTCGCTGCCCTGGAACTCGAAGCGGTACTCGATGTCGACGGTGCGCTTGGAGTAGTGCGACAGCTTGGCCTCAGGGTGCTCGTAGAGACGCAGGTTGTCCGGGTTGATGCCGAGGTCGGTGTACCAGGCGAGGCGGGTGTCGATCCAGTACTGGTGCCACTCCTCGTCCTCACCGGGCTTGACGAAGAACTCCATCTCCATCTGCTCGAACTCGCGGGTGCGGAAGATGAAGTTGCCGGGGGTGATCTCGTTGCGGAAGCTCTTGCCGATCTGGCCGATGCCGAACGGCGGCTTCTTGCGGGAGGTGGTGAGCACGTTCGCGAAGTTGACGAAGATGCCCTGCGCGGTCTCCGGGCGGAGGTAGTGCAGGCCCTCCTCGGACTCGACCGGGCCGAGGTAGGTCTTGAGCATCATGTTGAAGTCGCGGGGCTCGGTCCACTGACCGACGGTGCCGCAGTCGGGGCACACGAGGACGTCCATCGCGACGTCGTCGGGGTTGTCGAGACCCTTCTTCTCGGCGTACGCCTCCTGCAGGTGGTCCTGCCGGTGCCGCTTGTGGCAGTTCAGGCATTCGACGAGCGGGTCGTTGAAGACGCCGACGTGGCCGGACGCGACCCACACCTGGCGGGGCAGGATGACCGAGGAGTCCAGGCCGACGACGTCGTCGCGGCTGGTGACCATCGACCGCCACCACTGCTTCTTGATGTTCTCCTTGAGCTCGACGCCGAGCGGCCCGTAATCCCAGGCGGACCGGGTGCCACCGTAGATCTCGCCACAGGGGAAGACGAGACCTCGACGCTTGGCGAGGTTGGCGACGGTTTCGACCTTGGACTTGGGTGCCACTGGGGAAGCTCTCCATCTGGGTAATAGATGCTGTGTGGATAGGGACGTGCGTTCCCAGCCTATCGGCAGGCGCGAGCACACCCCAATTCACCGTTTGACATGCATACTCGTGCATATCAAAATGGATACGGTTTGCAATAAGGTCATCGTGAGCCCGAGCACGACACCCCGGACATCCACCGCGAAGGAGTACGCCGAAGTGAGCATCACCGACGCCGACGGTCTGCACAGCCCCGGCGCCGAAGCCGCTCCCCCCGCACAACTGCCGGGTCGCGAGACCATGGACGCCGCGGGCGACCTCCTGCGAGCCCTGGCCGCGCCGGTGCGGATCGCGATCGTCCTGCAACTCCACGAGGCTCCGCGGTGCGTGCACGAACTCGTCGACGCACTGGCGGTCACACAGCCGCTGATCAGCCAGCACCTGCGAGTCCTCAAGTCCGCGGGCGTGGTTCGCGGCGACCGCTCCGGGCGCGAGGTGGTCTACCGCCTCGTCGACGACCATCTCGCCCACATCGTGATCGACGCCGTCGCCCACGCCGAGGAAGGACACTGACGTGACCGACAAGCCCCGCATCCCGGTGGTGGTCGGCGTGCGCGCGACCAAGCAGCGCAGCGCGATCTCGGCGCTCCTGGACGAGATCGACGAGTTCCGGTCCGCCCAGGATCTGCACGACGAGTTACGCAAGCGCGGCGAGGGCATCGGCCTGACCACCGTGTACCGCACCCTGCAGACCCTCGCCGAGGCCGGCACCGTCGACATGCTCCGCACCGACACCGGGGAGTCGGTGTACCGCCGCTGCTCGTCGGGCCACCACCATCACCTGGTGTGCCGGTCGTGCGGGTTCACCGTCGAGGTCGACGGTCCGGAGGTCGAGCGGTGGTCACAGTCGATCGCGGAGGCCAACGGGTTCACCGACGCCAGTCACACCGTGGAGATCTTCGGCACCTGCCGCACCTGCGCCACCGCGTGACGACTCTCGTCAACCAATGGTTGACGATTTGCCATCGTCAACTTAGAGTTGACGCATGTCGGAACCCACACAACTCACCCCCAAGATCCGGCTCGACGACCTGATCGACGCGATCAAGAAGGTCCACGCCGATCCGCTCGAACAGCTCTCCGATGCGGTGCTCGCCGCCGACCACCTCGGCGATGTCGCCGACCACCTGATCGGCCACTTCGTCGACCAGGCCCGCCGCACCGGCGCCTCCTGGACCGACATCGGCCGCAGTATGGGCGTCAGCAAGCAGGCCGTGCAGAAGCGGTTCACCCCGAAGGATCCCGGCACGGCCGCCGACCTCGATCCGAACCAGGGCTTCAACCGGTTCACCCCGCGGGCACGCAACGTCGTCGCCGCGGCGCACAACGAGGCCAAGGCCGCCGGCTCAGTCGAGGTCACGCCCGCTCATCTGACCCTCGGCCTGCTCGCCGAACCCGAGTCGCTGGCCCTGCTGCTCCTCGGCAGGCAGTCCGTGACCGTGGACGCCGTCCGCGAGGGCGTCACCGCCACCCTGCCCGCGCCTGCCGACGAGACACCCGAACTGATCCCCTACGACACCGCCGCACGCAAAGCACTGGAACTGACCTTCCGTCACGCACTTCGACTGGGCCACAACTACATCGGCACCGAGCACGTTCTCCTCGCACTGCTCGAGGTCGAGGACGGCAACGGTCCGCTGTCGGGCCTGGGCGTCGACCGCGACCGACTCGAGGCGGACCTCACCGCTGCCCTCGCCGCACTCACACCGAAGGAGTCCTGAGCGGACGCCAACGGATCGGTCGGAACATCCGCCGCATCACCGCCTGCGCGCGGTCGGTGTACGGCGGGTAGGCGAACCTCGGGCCGGACTGCCCGACCACCGGCAGCGGGGTCAGCGGTAGGTGTCGCCGGTGATTGCGGAGATGACGTCGAGCAGGTGCACCACCACGAACCCGAACAGGCCGAGGCCCAGCAGCGCGAGTGACACGAAGGCAATCCAGGCGAGTGCACGCACCGCACCGGCGACCTCCACCCTGCCACCGAGGATCCGAAGGTACAGGACGCCGAGGTCTATCAGCCGAACCAGAAGGATCATCGACGGATCTCCGCTCGCAACCGACCATGCCTCACGTCATGCACACATTCGAGAAGGTGAGCACCGGCCAGCACACGACGGAACCGAGGAACGAGATCACGACGTCGAGTCCGTGCATGTCCCGCAGGTGATCGGTGTGCGTGAGCGTCCACACGACGCCCATGACGAAGTACGGGATGCCCACCAAGATCAGGACTCCGAGGAACTCGGAGACCTTCATCTCGTAGTGCAGGATTCGGTCGAGCGCATTCATCAGGCGACGCCCCCTCGTGATCGCTGTCGACAGGTCTGCGGCCGGACCGGATCGCAACCCCCTCGGGCACGTATGTTAACAGCGATTCGCATCTGCGCAACCAATGGATCCCCGCAAATCCGTTCGCACCGAATGACTCCCGAGTACGCATTCCTCACCCAGGCGCAGGAGTCCGACACCTCCCTCGCAGGAATGACCCTGCGCGGAGCCGTCACATGTCGGACATCGCGCACCTTTGACGCGCGCCCGCCTCGTCACGACGACGAGACGGGCACGTCGGCTCTCACATCCACATCCTCATGCGGGTTGGGTGATATGGCCCAGCTGGCTCAGGAGCGACAACTGGTCGCAGAAGATCCGGCAGGAGACGACCTTGCCATCCGATCCGAATCGCATTACCTCGCAGTACGATACGGTCCGTCGTCCGGCCGGTCGGCGGGAGGTCGCCCAGGGGACCGTCGTTGCGACCCCTTCCCTGGAACATGCACACCGAGAAGTCGGGCCCGTCCAGGTACTGCGCCTCCTCGATCCGGGAATCGGAGAACCCGGTCAGCCACCCCTGCAGCCACCCCTTGAACTCACCCAGGGTGTGCATTGCCAGGCCGCGTGGCACGTCCTCATAGGTGAACTTCGCATCGAGGTAGTCGTCCATTGCGTCGAAGTCGCGGCCGAGGAACAAGCCGTGCAGCTTCTGATGAATATCGCCGTTTCCCATGATGTTGTGTCACCTGATGCGCGGGCAACATCCCGCAGGGTCGAACGGAGGATCTCGACATTTCGCCTCACGCCCATGTCCCCAGTCTGTGCCGGCCCGATGCACGACCGGTACCCCCAAATCCTGGGGGTACCGGCGCGGGAGCCGGCCCGGGGGGGTCGGGCGACCTCCGCTACGGCAGCAGGCCCTGCCTGCTGTCATCCACCCCGGAAAGCACCAGCAGGAGCATCGTGGTCAACGCCTCGTCGGTCAGTCCGGCGGCCGGGAAGGTGTACCGGAGGATGACATCGGCGAACCGGCCGCGGGTGATCACGGAGACGAGTCCGAACTGCAGCGCCGCGTTCTTGTCGGCGACCCTGCGGTGCAGTGTGGTGCTGACCGGCCGGTCCCAGGCCAGCACCGCCGTCAGCGCCAGCACCTCCAGTCCCGGAGCCAGGGCCACCGCCCGCAGCGAACACAGCGCCCCGGCGTACTCGAATCCCAGTGAGCCGTCGTCGGTTTCGGTGACAGTCACGAAATGCGCGAGAGTGTCGCGGGCGCGGCCCTGCAGCACCTGTGCGGTGTCCTCGCTCACTGCTCCTTCACCCCACCGAACCTCCGGTCGCGGGAGGCGTACTCCACGCACGCCGCCCACAGGTCACGTCGGTCGAAGTCGGGGAACAGCTTCTCCTGGAACACCATTTCCGCGTAGGCGGACTGCCAGATGAGGAAGTTCGAGGTGCGCTGCTCGCCGGACGGCCGCAGAAACAGGTCGACGTCGGGCATCTCCGGCTCGTCCAGGAACCGCGCGACGGTCGCCTCGGTGACCTTCTCCGGGTTGATCTCACCCGCCGCGACCCGACGCGCGATCTCCCGTGCCGCGTCAGCGATCTCGGCACGGCCGCCGTAGTTGACGCACATGGTGAGCGTCATCACGTCGTTGTCCTTGGTCAACTCCTCGGCGATCTCGAGTTCCTTGATCACCGACGCCCACAGCCGCGGTCGCCGTCCCGCCCACCGCACTCGCACACCCATCTCGTGCATCTCGTCGCGGCGTCGCCGGATCACGTCCCGGTTGAAGCCCATCAGGAACTTGACCTCGTCGGGACTGCGTTTCCAGTTCTCGGTGGAGAACGCGTACGCGGAGAGCCACTTGACGCCCATCTCGATGCAGCCCTCGACGGTGTCCATCAGCACCGCCTCGCCGCGTTCGTGGCCGGCGGTGCGGGGCAGGCCCCGCTCCTGCGCCCAGCGCCCGTTGCCGTCCATCACCAGCGCCACGTGCCGTGGGATCAGTTCCGGCTGGATGATCGGGGCCCGGGCACCGGACGGGTGCGGGCTGGGGGGCCGGATCTCCCGGTCAGGCGAGGCTTGCGGTGCGCGTCGTCGGATCACGCCCTTCATCCTGCCCGACCGCCTCGTCGACGGCGGCATGCGGCCGGGACCGCTCGATCAACGGCAGCGTCCGCAACTGCCGTTCCAGGTGCCACTGCAGGTGGGCGGCCACCAGCCCGGACGCCTGCGAGCGCAGCGCCGGGGAGACGGTCTCGGTGTACGCCCATTCGCCGCGGTCGAGGGCGCTCATCAGGTCAAGCACGCCGGGTGACGGGGTGGCCGCACCGGGCGGGCGGCAGTGCACGCACACCGCTCCGCCGGCCGCGACGTGGAAGGCGCGGTGCGGTCCGGGAGCGGCGCAGCGGGCGCACTCGTCGAGTGCCGGCGCCCAGCCGGCGAAGCCCATCGCCCGCAACAGGAAGGCGTCGAGGATCAGCTCCGGCGGACGGATCTGGTCGCTGACCGCCCGCAACGCGCCGACGGTCAGCCGGTGCAGCCGCGGCGCCGGGGCCCGTTCCTCCCCGGACAGCCGCTCGGCCGTCTCGAGGATCGCGCACGCGGTGGTGTAGCGGCCGTAGTCGTCGACGATGTCGGTGGCGAATGCGTCGAGGGTCTGCACCTGGGTCACCACGTCGAGGCTGCGGCCGGGGTAGAGCTGGACGTCGACGTGCGCGAACGGTTCGAGCCGGGCGCCGAACTTCGACTTCGTCCGGCGCACGCCCTTGGCCACCGCCCGCACCAGGCCGTGCTGGCGGGTGAGCAGGGTGACGATGCGGTCCGCCTCGCCCAGCTTGTGCTGGCGCAGCACCACCGCATGATCCCGGTACAACCTCACCGGACCAGTCTCCCACGGGGCACCGACCTGGTTCGCACCCCTCGCCGTGAGTCCTCTTGGCCCGTATATGGGCCGAAAGGAGTCACAGGCGGCGCGGCCGCTGCTACCGTTCGTTCGAACGAACAGGGGGCTGGACATGAGCGTTGACACCGGTCAACAGGGGGCACCGCGGGCGGGCGCGGTCGGGAACGAGGGGTCCGACCGCGCCTGGCCGTCGCTCGAGGAGTGCGCGCGGTCACTGGCCGCCGGCGAGACCACCGCGGTCGCGATGGTCACGCGCAGCCTGGACGCGATCGCCGCCGCCCAGCCCACCCTGAACGCGTTCAAGGTCGTGCGCCGCACCGCCGCGCTCGCTGAGGCCGCCGACGCCGATCGCCGTCTCGCCGCAGGTGAGCGACTCCCCCTGCTTGGCGTCCCGATCGCCGTCAAGGACGACGTCGACGTCACCGGCGAACCCACCGCGTTCGGCTGCGCGGGCGACTTCCCCGCCAAGACCGCCGACTCCGAGGTGGTGCGCCGCCTGCGCGCCGCCGGCGCGGTGATCGTCGGCAAGACCCACAGCCCCGAGTTCGGCCAGTGGCCCTTCACCGGTGGCAGCTTCGGCCACACCCGCAACCCGTGGGCCCGCGGCCGCACCCCGGGAGGCTCGTCGGGCGGCAGCGCCGCCGCGGTCGCGGCGGGACTCGTGCCCGCCGCGCTGGGCTCGGACGGCGCCGGCTCGGTGCGGATCCCGGCGTCGTGGACCAACCTGGTCGGCATCAAGCCGCAGCGCGGACGGATCTCCACCTGGCCGGATCCCGAGGCGTTTCACGGCATCACCGTGATCGGCCCGCTCGCCCGCACGGTCGCCGACGCGGCGCTGCTCCTCGATCTCGTCGCCGGACCGCACGACGGCGACCTGCACACGCCACGACCGGTCACCGTCCGTGAGGCCGCCGACCACGACCCCGGACCGCTGCGAATCGCGCTGTCGCTGAAGCGGCCGTTCACCGCGACCCCGACCGCGCTGCACCCGGAGATGCTCGGCGCTGTCGGCGCCGTGGCACACACCCTGCGCCGGCTCGGGCACCAGGTGGTCCTCGCCGACCCGGACTACGGAATCACTTTGGGCGCCAACTTCCTTCCCCGGTCGATGGCCGGGCTGGAGCTGTGGCGACGGCGCGCACCCGACCCGTCGCTGCTCGACCCGCGCACCCTCGCGAACGCCCGCAACGGACGCCTGCTCGGCGGCCTGCCGCTGCGCGCCGCTCGCGCCGCCGAGCCGCGGATCCGGCGGCGGATCGGCGCGATCTTCTCCGAGTTCGACGTGATCCTCGCCCCGACCACCGCGACCCCGCCGCCCCCGGTCCACGCGATCGACCACACCGGACACTTCGAGACCGACAAGGTGATCACCGCCGCGTGCCCGTACACCTGGCCGTGGAACGTGCTCGGCTGGCCGTCCGTGAACGTCCCCGCCGGGTTCACCGGCGACGGGCTGCCGCGGGGCGTGCAGCTGATGGGTCACGCCTCCACCGAGCCGATGCTGGTGGCGCTGGCGGCGCAGCTCGAACGCGAACTGCGTTGGGACACGGTGCGTCCCGACCGGTGGTGGTGAGATGACGACGCAGGCGGCCCCGGCCCGGGACCGGATCCTCGAAGCGGTGCTGCACGTGATCGGCACGGACGGCGTCGCGGCGGTGACCAACCGGCGGATCGCCGCGCAGGCCGGCGTGTCGCTCGGCTCGATCACCTACCACTTCCCCACCCGGACGGACATGCTGCGCGACGCGCTGCTCGGTTTCGTCACCGACGAGACCTCCCGGCTGACGAACCTCGCGGAGAGCTATCGGGACCGGGGACTGAGCGTCGTCGACGCCGCGTCGCTGACCGAACAGGTGGTTCGCGACCTCGGCTGGTCGGCCGAGCGTCTCGCTCCGTTCGAGCTGTACATCCAGGCCGGCCGCGACCCGTCGCTGCAGGATGCCGCCGACGAGTGCTTCGCCGCCTACGACGCCCTGACCGTCACCATCCTCGAGGCCCTCGGGGTGCCGGATGCCGCCGCGGTCGCCCCGACCCTGGTCGCGACAATCGCGGGTCTGCAGCTGCGCCGCGTCGCGACCGGCGTGCCGCAGGACATCTCCGTCGCGATCCTGCGGCTGCTCGCCGGCCGCTGACCGCGGCGCCGGGGCGGCTTCAGTCGTCCGGCCCGGCACCACGGTCGGCTGCGGTCATGTCGCCCGTCGGCGGCGTGCCCTCGGCGAGCCCGTAGCGCAGGTACACCGTGCCCTTCGGACCGGCCACCGGCGGCGCGAGAAGCGTGAGGTTGGTCGGCACCGCGCCACCGTCGAACACCTTCTTCCCGACGCCGAGCACGATCGGATGCACCCAGAGGTCGAGGCGGTCGAAGAGCTTCTCGCGCAGGAGGGTCTGGACCAGGTTCAGGCTTCCGACGACCTTCACGTGTTCGTGCCGGTCCCGGACCTCACGCACCGCGGTCACCAGATCCGCGCCGAGCTGCGTGGACCCCGCCCACGAGAGGTCGGGCCTGCCGCGGGATGCCACGTACTTCGGGACCCGGTTGAAGAGCGTCGCGATCTCGTTGTCCTCGCCGCCCTCCTGATCAGGCCAGTAGGCGGCGAAGATGTCGTAGGTTCGTCGGCCGAGCAGGAGGGCGTCGGTGCCCTCGTACGCGGCACCGACCTGCGCCCCGGCGACCTCGTCCAGCAGGGGCGCCTGCCAGCCGCCGAAAGGGAACCCGACCGGGTCCTCCTCGGGGCCGCCGGGTGCCTGCCCGACGAGGTCGAGGGTTGCGAACAGCTCGATGTGGATGAGGCCCATGCCGTCCTCCAGGTGAGGTGGTTGTCTTCCTTGGAAGGTAGACCTCCGGGCGTCGGCGGACAGGCACCTTCCCAAGGTCACCCGACGGTGTGATGCTGGTCTTGGTCGACTGAACCGAGGAGGTTCCCATGACCACCAAGGCACTGCTGGTCCGGCTCGAAGCCAGGGCAGGCAAGGAGGATGCGGTCGAGGAGTTCCTACGGTCGGCGCTGCCGCTCGTCGAGAGCGAGCCCGACACAACGGCCTGGTTCGCGGTGCGCTTCGGACCGTCGTCGTTCGGCATCATCGATGCGTTCCCGGACGAGGCCGCCCGGGCGGCACATCTGGGTGGGGCCGTCGCGAAGGCCCTCGGCGAGCGGGCCGACGAACTGTTCTCCTCGCCGCCGGAGATCAGCAATCTCGACGTACTCGCCGACAAACTCTGAGCGGCGAGGAGTCGGTCAGAAACCGAGGCGGCCCAGCTGCTTCGGGTCGCGCTGCCAGTCCTTGGCCACCTTGACGTGCAGTTCCAGGTAGACCTTGGTACCGAGCAGCCGCTCGATCTGGGTGCGGGCCTTGGTGCCGACGTCGCGCAGCCGGGCACCGCCCTTGCCGATGACGATGCCCTTCTGGCTGGGGCGTTCGACGTACAGCAGCGCGTGCACGTCGAGCAGTTCGCCCTGCTTCTCAGTGCGCCCCTCGCGTTCGACGATCTCCTCGATGACGACGGCCAGCGAGTGCGGCAGCTCGTCGCCGAGTCCCTCGAGCGCGGCCTCGCGGATCAGCTCGGCCATCAGGGTTTCCTCGGGCTCGTCGGTGAGCTCGCCGTCCGGGTAGAACGCCGGCCCCTCCTCCATGTGCGAGGCGAGCACGTCGACCAGCACCTCGACCTGCTCCCCCGACGAGGCGGACACCGGCACCACGTCGGTGTCCGGTCCGAGGAGCTTGGAGACGGCCATCAGCTGCTGCGCGAGCTGGTCCTTGCTCACCTTGTCGATCTTGGTGACGATGCCGATCAACTTGGTGCGCGGCGCGACCTGCCGGACCTGGTCGAGGATCCAGCGGTCGCCGGGACCGATCTTCTCGTCCGCCGGGATGCACAGGCCGATCGCGTCGACCTCCGAATAGGTGTCGCGCACAAGGTCGTTCAGCCGCTGCCCGAGCAGGGTGCGCGGGCGGTGCAGGCCGGGGGTGTCGACGAGGATCAGCTGCGCGTGGTCGCGGTGCACGATGCCGCGGATGGTGTGCCGGGTGGTCTGCGGCCGCGACGAGGTGATGGCGATCTTGCTGCCGACCAGCGCGTTGGTCAGCGTCGACTTGCCGGTGTTCGGGCGGCCGACGAAACAGACGAAGCCGGAACGGAATTCGGTGGTGGTCATGCGTGCTCCTGGGTGTCGGTATCGGCGTCGTCGGGTTCCGGTGCGCGCCAGGCGAGAACGGTGGTGATCCGGACGCGGCCGCGCATGTCGCTGCCGCCCTCGGCTCGCAGCACGAGGCGCTCGGCGGTGTCCGAGTCGTCGCCGGCGGCGACCACGACCTCGGAGCCGGGCAGCGGCACGCGGCCGAGTTGGTAGCCGACCAGGCCGCCGACGGTGTCGACCTCGTCGCTGTCGATCTCGAGGTCGAACAGTTCGCCCAGGTCCTCGAGCGGCAGCCGCGCCGAGACGCGGTAGCGGCCGTCCTCGAGGTCCTCGACGGGCGGGATCTCGTCGGTGTCGTACTCGTCGGCGATCTCGCCGACGATCTCCTCGATCACGTCCTCGATGGTGACCAGTCCGGCGATGCCGCCGTACTCGTCGACGAGCAGCGCCATGTGGTTGCGGTCGCGCTGCATCTCCGCGAGGAGGCTGTCGAGGGGTTTCGAGTCGGGCACGAAAACGGCCGGCCGCATCACCTCGGCGACGGTGACGCCGCGGCCGCCGTCGGTGGAGTGGTACGTCTTCTGCACCAGGTCCTTCAGGTACACCACGCCGAGGACGTCGTCGGCGTTCTCGCCGATCACCGGGATTCGCGAGTGTCCGCTGCGCACGGCGAGCGAAGTGGCCTGCCCGGCCGACTTGTCGGCCTCGATCCACACCATCTCCGGTCGCGGCACCATCACCTCACGGGCCGGGGTGTCGCCGAGTTCGAAGACGGACTGGATCATCCGGCGTTCCTCGTCGGCGACGACGCCGCGCTCCTGCGCCAGGTCGACCAGCTCACGCAGTTCGATCTCGGACGCGAACGGTCCGTTGCGGAATCCCTTGCCGGGGGTGAGCGCGTTGCCGATGACGATGAGCAGCCGACTGATCGGGGTGAGCAGGACACCGAGCCACTGCAACGGCAGCGCGGCGGCGAGCGCGATCGAATAGGCGTGCTGACGGCCGACGGTGCGCGGCCCGACACCGATCACGACGTAGTTGACCAGCACCATCACCACTGCGGTGACCGCAAGCGCCCAGCCACGCGTGAGCAGTTCGAGCAGACCCGCCGCGAGCAGCACCGTCGCACTGATCTCCGCGGCGATGCGCAGCAGCACCATCAGGTTGACGTAGCGGGGCCGGTCCTCGACGACCGCAAGCAGCCGCTGGGCGCCCGGGCGTTCGTCCTTGGCCATCTCCAGCGCGCGGGCAGGCGAGACGGTGTTCAGCGCGGAGTCGAGGGCGGCGAACAACCCACCGAGGAGAACGAGGACGACAGCGAACAGGATCAGTACGACGGCACCGGTCACCGGTGATCACTCATCGGTCGGCCCGACGAAGCCGGTCTTGCCGAGCAGCCGGCTGTCGCGGGCGGCCAGTTCGGCCTCGCGCTGCTGCCGGTCCAGGTCCTCGTACCACTCGGCGAGCAGGCTGTTCTGCAGCGCGAACATCTCCTTCTCCTCCTCCGGCTCGGCATGGTCGTAGCCGAGCAGGTGCAGGACGCCGTGCACGGTGAGCAGCGCCAGCTCGTGCGCGGTGGAGTGGCCGGCCTTCGCGGCCTGGTCCGCGGCGAACGCCGGGCACAACACGATGTCGCCGAGCATCGCCGGACCCGGCTCGGGCGCGTCGGGCCGCCCACCGGGTTCGAGCTCGTCCATCGGGAACGACATCACGTCGGTCGGACCGGGCAGGTCCATCCAGCGCATGTGCAGGTCCGCCATGGTGTCCAGGTCCACGAGCACCATCGACAGCTCGGCCGCCGGGTGCACGTCCATGCGGGAGATCACGAACCGGGCGACGCTGACCAGCTCCGCCTCGGACACGTCCATCCCGGACTCGTTGGATACCTCGATGCTCATCTGTGCCGTTCTCCTCGGGCCGCGTTGACGTCGGTGCGGGGGCTCAATTTCGGTTCCGGTCCGTCAGCGCCGCGACGCCGCGCGCCGCTGGGTGGATTCAGCGGCTCGCCGCTGCGCCCGGTTGCCGAGCTTGACGTCGTCGAGCCGGTCGGAGTCGTACCGATCGTAGGCGTCGACGATGTCGGAGACGAGCCGGTGCCGCACGACGTCGGCGCTGGTCAGCTCCGCGAAGTGGATGTCGTCGATCTCGGTGAGGATCTCCGCCGCCGCGCGCAGGCCGGAGCGCTGCCCACCGGGCAGGTCCACCTGGGTGACGTCACCGGTGACGACGATCTTCGACCCGAACCCGAGCCGGGTGAGGAACATCTTCATCTGCTCGGCGGTGGTGTTCTGCGCCTCGTCGAGGATGATGAAGGCGTCGTTGAGGGTGCGGCCACGCATGTACGCGAGCGGCGCCACCTCGATCACCCCGGCTTGCATCAGCTTCGGGATCGCCTCGGGATCCATCATGTCGTGCAACGCGTCGTGCAGCGGCCGCAGGTACGGGTCGATCTTCTCGTGCAGCGTGCCGGGCAGGAATCCGAGCCGCTCCCCGGCCTCGACGGCCGGACGGGTCAGGATGATCCGGCTGACGTTCTTCGACTGCAGCGCCTGCACGGCCTTCGCCATCGCCAGATACGTCTTGCCGGTGCCGGCGGGTCCGATGCCGAACACGATGGTGTTGGCGTCGATCGCGTCGACATACCGCTTCTGGTTGACGGTCTTCGGCCGGATCGTCTTGCCGCGCCGCGACAGGATGTCGAGACTGAGCACCTCGGCCGGCGACTCCCCTGCACCGTCGGTCAGCATCGAGACACTGCGCCGCACCGCATCCGGGGTGAGCGTCTGGCCGCGGCCGACGATGGCGACGAGTTCGCCGAACACCCGCTCGGCGAGCGCGACCTCCTCGACGCGGCCGGTCAGCGTGACACTGTTGCCGCGCACGTGGATGTCGGCGGCGAGCAACCGTTCGAGCGCCTTGAGGTTTTCGTCGGTCGATCCGAGCAGTGGCAGCAGCGACTCGGGTGGAACCTCCATGCTGGATCGAACGGAGCGCTGTGCGGGGCGTTGTTGCCGGTCAGCCGTCCGCGCCGAGACACCGGATCCGGACATGGCGGACGACGACACCGTGGTCTCACCCATTTCGCTGTCTGCACTCACGTGGTTGCTATGGCCTGCTTCCCTGATCCGGCGATGGTGGTGTTCGCAGTCTATCTCGCTCGCGCGGGCCTTCCCACCGAGTAACCGGCGGTCAGACCCCGGGTGTGGCGGCGCTCTCACGCAGCCAGCGCAGGGCCTCGTCGACCACTTCTGCGGCCCGATCGGGCGTCAGGCCGACGATCACGAGCGACGCGACCGCGAACGACTCCCCCGCATCGTTGACCAGACCGCGGTTGGCCTCCTCGAACAGCGCGAGTGCCACCGCCTCGGTCATCGTGACCAGGACCGGTGCGGGCAGGTACGAGGAGAAGACCCCGTCGGCCTGACCGCGTTCGACCAGTGCCACGCTCGGCGCCCGGGCCGGTTCGAGCAGATCGCGGATGCGTTCCTCGCCGAGTTCCTTGCGGGCGAACGTGAGCAGCACCCGGAAGCGGTCGCCGATCGGCCAGGTCAGCAGCGCGAGCACCGCGGACGCCAGGTCCGGTCGGCCTGGCAGTGCGGGCACTCCGTCGAGAACTGTCAGCAGGGCCGCCGATGCCTCGTCGGCAATGCCCTCGACCAGGGCGTCCCGGCTCGGAAAGTGTCCGTACACGGTACGGCGGACCACTCCCGCCGCCCGTGCGACGTCGTCCATGCTCGCGTCCGGGTCGGCGGCGAAGGCCCCGATCGCGGCCTCGATGATGCGCGACCGGTTGGCGCGGGCCTGACTGCGCCGCGGCCGGACCGGCTCACTCACCCCACCAGCACCAACTTCCACACTCGCAGTGTTCCACGCCGCCGACGCGGCGTTCGGCGCACCGCGCGGGGGCGGTGATACCCGCCACACCGTCATTGCACACCACTGTGCAACAAACTAACTTGCACATCAGTGTGCAATCAATAGTCGTGACGCCCGGAACGGAGCCGACCGTGACCTTCCTCGCCACCCGACCGACCACCACCGACGAGACTCCCTATCGATGGAGATGGGCGGCACTGGGCGTGCTGTGCCTCTCGCTCCTGATCGTGGTCATGGCGAACACCGCGCTGATCGTCGCGGCGCCCGACATGACCCGCGACCTCGCGCTCACCAGCTCGCAGCTGCAGTGGGTGATCGACGGCTACACCGTCCCCTACGCGGCACTGATGCTGCTGTGCGGCGTGATCGGCGACCGGTACGGCCGCCGCGGCGCGCTGCTGACCGGACTGCTCGTGTTCGGCGCCGGCGCCGTCTACGGCAGCCTCGCCGACACGACCACCGCGGTGGTGACCGCCCGGATCACCATGGGCGTCGGCGCGGCGATCATCATGCCGGCGACCCTGTCGCTGCTGGTCGCGACCTTCCCCCGAGCCGAACGCTCCCGCGCCATCGCGGCGTGGGCCGCGACGTCCGGTCTGGCCATCGCGTTCGGGCCGCTCCTGGCGGGATGGATCCTCGAATCCGGTTCGTGGAATGCCACTTTCCTGATCAACGTGCCGATCGCCGCGGTCGCAGCGGTCGCCGCGCTGATCCTCGTGCCGCCGTCGAGGGCCGAGAAGGCGGGGCGGATCGACTGGGTCGGCGGACTGCTCTCGGTGGTCGCGATCGGCGCCCTGGTGTACGCGATCATCAACGGCTTCCACTTCGGGTGGACTGCCGGACCGGTCGCCGCCGCGGCCCTCGCGGCCTGCGCCCTGGCCGCGTTCGTGGTCTGGGAACTCCGGCATCCGCAGCCGCTGCTCGACGTCCGCAAACTCGGTGACCGCACGATCGGCGGCGCCACCCTGGCAGTGCTGCTGCTGTTCCTCGCCGCGTTCGGCGCGATCTACTTCGTGGCCCAGCAGTTCCAGTTCGTCCTCGGCTACGGCCCGCTCGAGACCGGAGTCCGGCTGCTGCCGCTGGCCGCGGCGGTCTCGGTCGGCGCGCTCGCGGCCGGGCGGGTCGCCCCACGAGTCGGCGTGCGGTGGGCGATCGTGGCGGGCATGGCGATCGCCGCCGCCGGGGTCCTGCTGCTGGTCCGGGTGGACGCCGGCTCCGGCTACCTGGACTTCGCGATGCCGCTGGTGCTGCTCGGTCTCGGCATCGGCCTGGCCGAACCTCCCGCCACCGACGCGATCATGGACCGCTTCCCCGACGACGATCTGGGCGCGGCCGGCGGCCTGAACGACACGGCCATCGAACTCGGCGGCTCGCTCGGCATCGCGATCCTCGGCTCGATCCTGGCCGCCGGATACAAGGAGTCGATCGCCGGGTTCATCGACGCGGCACCGCTCCCGACACTGACCGGAGACATGGCCGCCCAGGCCGACTACGCGATGCAGGTCGCGGGCGAATCCGTCGGTGGCGCAACGCTGGTCGCACAGGAGCTGTCGGCCAACCCGCTGGCCTCGTCGTTCGCGGAGCCGCTGCGGGAGGCCGCGGGCGTCTCGTTCGCCGACGCCATCGGGCAGGCCAGCCTGGTCGGCGGCCTGGCACTGGCCGTCGGGGCCCTGGTGGTCGCCCTGATCCTGCCCGGGCGGTCCGCGAACTGACACACTGGCCGACATGTTCGTGCTGCTGCTGACCGGACCACCGGGCGCGGGAAAGAGCTCCGTCGTCACCGAACTACACGACGGCCTCGGGGACGCCGGCGTCGCCAACGCGCTGATCGAACTCGACGAACTCGAACGCTGCTACCCGCCGCTCGACGTCCGGCGCCTGATGCGCAACGTGGCGATGCTCGCCGACTCGTACCGCGAGGCCGGCCACACGCTCCTCCTCGTCACGGCAACCGTGGAGGACGACGCGTACGGCGACGCACTGTCGGCCGCGACCGGCGCGGACGATCACCTGACCGTGCGTCTCGACGCCGAACCGGAGACCGTACGACGCCGGGTACTCGACCGGGAGCCCGAAACCTGGTCGGGAAGAGAGGAACTGGCTGACGCCGCCCACCGGCTGGCGACCACCATGCGCGCACTCACCGGCGTCGACCTGGTCCTGAGCACGGAGGGCACCGCTCCCGCCGACGTCGCGGCACGGCTGGAGGCCGTGCTTCGCGCCCATCCGACGGTCCCGCTGACTTCAATCGACCGGATCGCCGGGTGACCGACGCCCTCAGCCGCCAGACACCCACCCGATCGCGTCGGCCTCCCGGTCCGTCGAAAAGACCCGCAGCTCACCGGGAAACAGGAAGGCCAGCAGGTGAACGGCCTCGCCGAGTCCGGTGTGATCGGTGACCAGGGCCAACCGTCCCCAGATGTCGCGCGGGACGCCGACCAGCCGCGAGTCCTGCCACATCGCGCCGAGTGAGTACCGATCGAAACCGTCACCGAGGACGTAGACGAGGTTGACCCGCTGATGGGCGGCGGTCGCCTCCTCGATCGCGGGGTCGAGCACCGTCCGGTAGTCGTCCGCGGTCACCACGCCAAGTCCGCGATACCCGAGAGTGCCGGCCGGAAGTCCGGGAATCTTCTCGATGGTCATCCGTCGACTGTGGTCCACCTCGTCCGCCGATGCCCGGAGGCTCGCCGCGACGGATCCGGAACTCGCCCGGGACCTGCCCCTTCCGGGTCGGTGCGCTCACCGCTGGACGCGAAGTCCACCGGAACCTACGGTCGACCCGGTTCCGCGCCGGGGGATCCCGCATCCCGCACGTGTGCGGCGAGCACGGCACGCATGATGGCGATCGTCGCGTCGATGTCGGGTTCACGGCTCGCCGCGACGTGGGCCCAGAGCAGCGCGGTGGCGGTGAGCGCGAGCACGCCGTAGGTCTCCTCCGGAACGGCGATATCCGGGGCCGTCTCGGCAATCTCGCGAGAAAGGTTGCGCGCGAGCGCCTTCGTGACGAGACCGTCCGGATCGAGCAGGACCCGCAACGCCAGATTCGGCTCACGTCGCGCGAACGTCGCGAGCGGCTCGAAGTCGACACAGCCCTGCATGAAGCGCCGAGTCGCGTCGAGCGCGCGGTCGATCCCCGCGCCCTCGGCGGCGCCGCGCGAATCCTCCCAGATGTCCCCGATGGACGCGAGAATCACCTGGTCCATGAGCTTTTCGCGATCCCCGACCCACCGATAGAGCGTCGACCGGCCGATGTCGAGATGCGACGCGACGGTGTGCATGTCCACGCGCTCGCCCCGCCGGAACAGCCATGTCGCCATGGCGCGGGCATCGCTCGCGGTCGGCTTACGGAACGACGGCGGCCCGTCGACAGGCTGGGAACTCACGGTCGGACTGTAACGCATGGGACGTTTACTTCTACCTTTCCAAATGAGACGTTATTGACTTTTGTTCCATATGGCCCCTATCGTCAGCGCACGTTTTGTTACCCAGATCACAAGGAGCACGGATGCCCGCCCTCGCCAGACTCGTGACAGCGGCGGCACTCGCCGCGGTCGTCACCCTGCTTCCGACCGGTGCCGCCCAGGCGCTCGGCCCCCTCGACCTCGGCTCCTCGGGCTCCGGCGCCCCGGATCTCGGGTCGAGCGGGGGGTCGACCGGCGACCAGAACCACCCCACGTCCACGTGCTTCTGGTTCGGTCCGACGTTCTCGGCGACGAACCAGGACCTCAACTACGCCTTCCCCGACTCCGGGGCGCTGTACTGGGCAGCGCAGTTCGCGATCCCGGACGGCGCGCGCCTCGTGCTGCGGGGCGACTACGCGCATGCCCGGTACCAGTCGCTCAACTCCTACGACATCAGCACCAACTCGCCCACGGCCGCGCTGAACGACGTGTCGACCGCGCCCGACGAGGGCTCGACGAACCCGTACCTGCCCGGGGCTCCCCGCAACGGGCACGGCCCCCGCTCGTACACCGCGACCGTCGTGAACGAGACACCGCCCACGGATCCCGGGACCGCCGCGCCGAACACCCTGTACGCGGGAGTTCCCGGGCAGGAACGAACCACCCTGCTCTACCGCCTGTACCTGCCCGACAACGGCCGCGACGTGACCGGTGGCGTCGGACTGCCCGAGCCCGAGCTGCACCTGACCGACGGGCAGGTGCTCACCGGGGAGTCCCTGTGCAGCGCCGTTGCCGCCGCGACGACCACACCGGCAGTGGACAAGCTCCCGCTGGACACCTACCTCTCGCTGCGGGACCAGCCCGGGAGGCCCGCGACATTCCCCGCCGAGCAGCAGCCGGCGTGGCGAACCTTCTACAACGTGCCGTTCGGCCTCCAGTGCAGCTACCTCGGGCAGTGCAGCGGGACCCCCGCGCGCACCGGCGGCCAGTACTCGAACAAGGACAACAATTACGTTGCGGCGCTGACCAACCGCGGCTTCGGCGAGGTTCTCACCCTGACCGGGACGATGCCGGTGACGCCGCGCACCCTGAACGGTCAGGATCGCGTCGACGACGTGGACATGCGCTACTGGTCGCTGTGCAACAACGAGTCGATGGCCACCACGAAGGTGGTCGGATGCCTCCACGACGAGCAGGTGCCGCTCGACTCGGCACGCCGATTCACCATCGTCGCCACCCTGCCGGAGGACCGCCCGGTGAACGCCACCGAAGCCTGCGGCGTCGCCTGGCTACCCCTCTCGCCGACCGGCGACGGTGCGGGCCACCACGATGACGGCTACCTCATCCTGCGAAACATGCTGCCGTCGGCCGGGTTCGGCCACGCCGTCCAGGACACCCGGACACCGGGCGACGAAAAGGCCGTGATGGGACAGTACCTGCCCGACGGCGTGTACTCCTCCAAGGCCGATTTCGAGGCCCGGGGTTGCTCGCCGTTGCACCGCTGAGCACCGGCCCGTTCGACGGGTGGTACCCGGCGGGGTGGGTACCACCCCGCCGGGCCGCCGCATCCCGAGGAGCACGTCGCCAACCTTCAAGAATGCGTTCGCCGGAGCTACCGGCAGTGCACCAGATCGCAAGACAACAAGGGCAATACGTACGTGTGGGACTATCAGCACGGCGCGGTCGAGAATACGACAAGGGCGGGAGGGCACCGAGGCGAGTCCGACCCCCACGCGAGTGCGCTGACAAGGCCGGCTGATCCGACACGTCGATCGGAGCGATGAACGTATGTGGTACTTGGAGGCTTTCGACAAGGACTCCGAACTGCAAGTTCGTGACTATCCCATGCCGGGATTGAGTACGGAAACTCTCAAGGATCTATTGAACCTCGGAGACACCGTGAGGATCGGCGGAGTGGAATACCCACTCGAAGCGGGCGGCTACGACATTTCACCGGTAATGCTCCACACCTTCGCGGAGTACATCGGCGAACCATTCACGATCGACGACTCGTGGGACTATCAGGTCGGCTTCTATGGTGAATGACACCGACTACTTCAGGCCCGCCACGGACCACTATTCCTGCGCGCCAACTGTTCGGGTGGAACGCCAGGACCGCGTGCCGGCGAGTCGAAGTGCATGCGAATATTCACGCACCGCGGTCAGAACGGTGCCGGTTCGTCGTCGACCGGGACCGTGACGGGCCGGTCGAGGTCGTAGACCTTGATGTTGCAGGCTCGGTCGACTATGGCAAGCGGCTTGGGCCAGGAGTCGAGCAGGTATTTCAGATCGGCCTCTACTCCCCTACCGCGTGGTTGTCCGAACAATCGGACGAGCTCGTGCGGATCGGTGAGCGTCACACCCCATGCCGCTGCAATCTCCGCGTTCGAGCGCCCATCGTCACCTGGCGGTACCGCCGGGCCGGCGCTCTTGAGCGAGGTTGCCGCGGAGCCGTCCATGTCGGGCGGCTGCACCGACGAACCTGCACCGTCGAGCGGCCGCACAGCAGAGCCCGCAGCTCCCGCCGACGGCACATCCGGGTTCGCTGTGCCCGCGTCGAATGGTGGTGCGGTCGCATCGGCACTGAATTCACCGAGGGGTTCTGTGATGACGAGTTCACCTGAGGGAGTGGTCCATTCGAGTCGGCCACCGCCAAGTTGCCGCACCTTCCACCGCCCGATCGTCTTCAGGCGGTGGTGCCGACGGCAGAGGCAGGCCAGGTTCTGCTCGACCGTCCAGCCGCCCGAGGCCGGGTTCGCGTGGTCATACGGCACCGTGTGGTCGATGTCGCAGGAAACCGCCCGAACGCTGCATCCGGGGAATCGACAGATTCCGTCCCGGGCGCGCACGATCTCCGCCAGCCGCTGAGACGGCCGGTACGTCAGCTGTTCTCGTCGACGCCTGCTGCGTTTTCGGATGGCCGACGGCGTGATCCTCGCGGCAGTCAACGCGCGGCCGATTCCCAGTATCGTTCCTTGCGGGAGTGTTTCGATTCGACGACGCGACAACCACACCTCGCCCGAGAGATCATCGGCCGCAACTTCGCCTGCCCCGCGGCCTTGCCCCGAGTGGCCACACAGGGCGTCGAGCAGAGCCTCCCGATCCGTGTCGGTCAGGGTCAGGACCTTCTTCCACGTGCCGTCCGCCGCGATGTCCCGCGCGAGGTCGGCGTCTATCCACCCCTGTCCGGCGAGGTACGCGGGCAGATCGTCGAGTCCCAGCAGCGTCGTCAGGTTCACCCCGACATGGATGGTCGCCGCCGGCAGGGGCGGCAGATTCGAACCGCCGCGAGCACACCCGTCACCGTCGGCGGGCCTACCGGAATCACTGGAGCGCTTGCCGGAGTCACCGGAAGGCTTTCCGGAGTAGCTGGCTGTCTTGCCGGAGTCGCCGGAGGACTTGCCGGAATCGCCGGAGGGCTTGCCGGAGTTGTCGATTGCGGACCCGTGGCTCGCGGACTCGTCCGTGCCTCGCCGACCAGGGACAGCCGCGCAGGTCGACGTCGGCTCGGTCGCCGCCGATGCCGCCGCACACCCTCTCGAGTCGACTGTCCGAGCGCCGGCCCTCGTGGGTTCCGTCACACTCACTGTTTGCGTGCAGTGGGTGTGACCACAGAGGCATCGCAGTCGACCAGACCCGTCCGCCAATGCCACCAATGCATCCGCCCGACGCTGCGCGAATGTGCGCGGATCGTTCCCACAGACCTCGAAGCACATCGTCCGCAGCCGCATCGCGACCACCTGACCCGCCGGACCGGGCAGCGTGCCCTCCATCGAGCACGTGCCGTCGTCGTTCGCGCGGAACCGCACGTCACGATCGGCCTCGCCCTGTTCCCGCCGGGCTTTGGCACCGGCCGGATCGTGCCGAGCGACCAACCTGCGCGCGGTGCGACGGATCGTCGACGTCGTCGCCCCCTCGATCCCGTCCAGAAGGAGTCGCTCCACCAAATCCACCTTGTCGGGTGAGACGTTCGCCAACGCATCCGAAATGGCCTGGGCCC
The DNA here is from genome assembly GCF_053589375.1 of Rhodococcus sp. NPDC003348. Taxonomy (NCBI): domain Bacteria; kingdom Bacillati; phylum Actinomycetota; class Actinomycetes; order Mycobacteriales; family Nocardiaceae; genus Rhodococcus; species Rhodococcus sp. NPDC003348. The sequence continues at coordinate 88,008 of NZ_JBSFRT010000005.1, read as the reverse complement.
GAGACTGATCGATGCGACCGGTCGAGAACGCCAGCGACGTCGCGTGCAGCCGCCACCGCAAGTCCAAGCCCAACCCGATCCACCGCCGCGCCACCGGCTCGGTCACGGTCAGCATCACGCCGACCTCAACGTGCGCGAACTCGCCCTGAAACGCCTCATTACAGCCCCGCCGGGCGTCCTCTGCGCACCGCGCCAAATACACCGATGCGACAGCATCCACCTCGAGGAACTGGGCCCGGGCGATCCCGGCGTGCCGCTCGCGCAGCACCGCCGTCCATTCGACCTCCGGGACGCCCGACAGCACACCGGGAGCCTCCGCCCCGGCCTGCATCGAACCCCCCGACTCGAACATGAGTTCTATCGTACATATGTTCGATATTCTTGGCCAGTGTTCGGAGATCCGATGCGCTAGACGATCAGGTCGATGATCGTCACGGAGCGTGCACGGCCGTCGACGGTGTAGGAGAGAGTGTCGCCGCGCCGACGCCCCACAAGCGCGCTGCCGAGTGGCGTGTCCGGCGGACACGGCTCGATCGTCTCATCGTGACTGTGCGGGGCAACGATCATTCGCAATGGTTCACTGCCACTGAACCGCACTGTGACGACCGAACCTTCCCTGACTGCGAACTGCGGCATGTAGGTCGGCATAGCCGTGAGGCGCAGGAGGTCCCGGAGTTCTTCGATCCGGGATTCATTGTCGCGGTGGGCTTTGAGCGCGACGCGGGAGCCTTCGCTCTCGGCGGGGTCGAAGCCGCACCGTTCGTCCCTGATGCGCGCGGACAGCGCGGAGCGACGAGCCCGGCACTGCGCCAGTTCGACCTCCCACCGTTCGCGCTGGGTGTCGATCTGCAGATTCACCGCATGTCGAGCACGCAGCCCCGAGGGGAGGAGCCCACGTCGCGGATCCTTACGGCCACGGCCCGCCGGAGCCCGCTCAGCATGCCGACCGCTCCGGCTTCCTGGTCACGAGCAGTCTCCCGGCTCGCCGACCTTGACGACCGACAGCATCGCCTCTCCCTCACCGACGGCGCTCCCGGCGGGCGGCGATTGGCCGACCACGACCCAGTTGCGGTCGACGACCTGGTTGCGGCCCTCACCGGTCGCGTCCCGGCTGCGGGAGTAGAAGACGCCCGCCGCCTGGATGGTGTCCTGCGCGTCCTGCAGGTTCATGCACGTCACGTCCGGCATGGTCGCCGGGGCTGCGGGAGCCGCGGCCGCCGTGACCGTGGTGGTCGGCGCGGCCGAATGGACCGACTGCGCTGCCGCCGCCGTCGGCCTGGCGGTCGAGGGTGCGGGCACACCGAACGCGGCGGTCGCCGCCGCGGACGTCGCGGTGAGCTCCGAGTCGGAGTCGTCGTCGAGGCCGTCGCTGACGTCCCCGATGATCCCGATGAGCACGAGGATTGCCGCGACCGCGGCCGCGATGATCACTCCGCGGCGCACCGGGCGCTTCTCGGGTGCGGGCGGCGGCGGCGCGAACGCGGCCGGGTCGCCGGCGAGGAACGCCTCGTGCCCCGCCTGCGCACGGGCAGCGAGCGCCGCGTCCTCCGCCTTCCTGCGCCCGAGACTGTCGCAGATCGGCTTGCCGACTGCGAGGTACCACAACCCGGCCGCCAACAGAACACCGACGAGCGCATCCCCGAACCTGCCGTGGACGAGATCCAGCACGACCACCCAGGTTCCGACCGCCGCGAAGAACCCGGCGGCGACCCGCCAGTACGGCGCGAACTTCTTCACGTGTAACTCCCGAAGCGCCAGGCCAATACGTTGTGTCGGGCCCATGATGGCATGGACCGCCGACACGAATTGCTACTCCTCCGTGCGGATGAAGTCGTCGAAACCGGGGACGGTGAACGCGAGTAGTCCTCGTTCCGGGGCGTAGACGAGCCCCTTCTTGATCAGCTCGTCGCGCGGGACCGACAGTGCGGTGGTCTTCTTCCCCAGCGCCGCCGCGAGACCTTTCATCGTCGCCGTTCCAGCGACTCCCGTCTCCGCGAGGGCGTGCAGCAGCGCTCGCTGCGCCGGCGTCGCGCGGTCCCACCTTGCGCGGTACAGGCCCGCGTTCACCTCGTGCCGGGCCACGTCGACTCCGAGTTGCGCATCGTCGACCGTGAAGACCGGACCGACGGCGTTGTTCCACACCGCCTTTCCGACCTCCTGCAGGAAGTACGGGTAGCCGCGGGCCGCGTCCAGGACCACCCGCAGCGCGTCCGGTTCCCAGTGCGCGTCGCGTTCGATCACCGGCTGCGTGAGCGCGGCCCGCGAGTCCGATTCGCTGAGCAGGGTCAGTTCCCGGAACTGGTACAGCCGCTCCGCGTAACTGGTGGCCGAGGCCAGCAGCGCCGGAAGCGACGGCAGGCCCGCGCCGACGAGGAAGAGTGGCAGCGCCGGCGACGTCTGACCCACCTGATGCACCGCGGCGCTCACCGCAGCCATCTCCTCGGCCGTGGCCTCCTGCAACTCGTCGATCAGGATGAGGGTGCCGATGCCGAGGTCGCGGGACGACTCCCCCAGCGAGACAAAGAGGTCTGCCAGATCCAGCGAGAGACGCCCGCTGTCGGCGTACCCCTTGGCGGGGTCGATGTCCACACCGAGGGAGACCACCCCGAGGTTGAGCTTCGCGGTGAACGACCGAAACACCCCGAGAAGCCGCGCGAGCTTGTCGATCGCATGACGGTGCGTGGTCGCACGCAGACTGACTGCCAGCTTCGAGGCGAGCTCGTCGGTGAGCGGATGCGTCTTGCGGACCTCGAGCTTCGCCACGATCCAGCCGGTGTTGACGGCGATCCGTTCGAGTTCGCCGAGCAGCACGGTCTTGCCGACGCCCCGCAACCCCACCAGCATCCAGCCCCGGTCGCCCTCCCCGAACTCGGTGATCCGGCGGCTGACCACATCGAAGTCGGCGAAGAGACGGTCCCGACCTGCGAGAATCGGGGGACGCAAGCCGGCGCCCGGCTTGAAGGGGTTCAGCACCGGATCCATGCATCACACCTTATCCAGGTTTATATGAGCTTTGCAGATAATATCCGATAAAGTCTGATGGGACCGGGACGTGGTCAGGGAGGACAGCTCCTTCACCTACGACACCCAGGCGGGCGGCTGAACCACCGTGCCGAAGCTCGAGGTCAACATCGTCGAGGCCACCGGCTCGGTCTAAGCCGACCAGGGATCCTCGCCGAGGACGGCGTCCAGGGTCAGCGCCCAGCTGCGGGTGGTGCGGTCGAGGAAGGCGTTGTGCCCTTCGCCCGGCACCTCCCACAGCACGGCACGGTCGCAGGCGGCGCGGGCCGCGTCCACGTAGGCGCGGCTTGCCGCCACCGGCACCTGCACGTCCTCGACCCCGTGGATGCACACCGTCGGCACCCCGGTCGGGACGCGGTGCAGTGGTGACGCGTCCCGGTAGACCTGGGGGTCGTCCGCGTAGGACACCCCGAACAGTGCTTCGAGCGCGGCGCCCCCGCTGCGGGTGGCGGCACGGGCGGCGAGGTTGAGCGCGCCGGCCTGGGAGATCACCCGGGTGGGCCGCACCGGACAATCCCGTTGCCCCGCAACCCACATCGCGAGCTGCGCTCCCGCGGAGTGGCCGACGAGCCGGACGTCACCGACGTCGAGCGGGACCGTCGAATGCTCGGGCAGCAGCGTCGCGGTCGCGGCCAGCGCGGCCTCGACGTCGGCGCTGGTCTCGGCCCACCCGCCGCCCGCGCCGACCCGCCGGTACTCGACGTTCCACGCCGCCACGCCGCGTCGCGCCAACTCCGAGGCCAGGGTCGTCGCCAGGTTGAGATGGAAGTCGGCGCTCCAGTAACCGCCGTGCAGCAGCATCACCACCGGCACCGGCCCGTCGGCACCCGTGGGGGTGTAGAGATGCCCGAACTGGGCGGGCTCGGGTCCGTAGTCGATGCGGAGGCGTGGCATGAACCCATTGTCGCGGTCGCGCCGACGCCGGCCTCACCCCGCCCACGCGAGCACGCCGTGGTCAGTAGTAGATGAGCCCGTCGCGGTTGAAGAACTTCCCGGTGGGTCCGTCGGGGCCCAGCCCGGCCAGCATCACCGTCGCATCGGTTCCTTCGGTCACGGTCTGGTGTCCGCGGTGCCCGTTGAAGTCGGTGCTCGTGTATCCCGGGTCGCTCGCGTTGACCCGGAATTCCGGGAGGTTCTTCGCGTATTGGACCGTCATGGCGATCACGGCCGCCTTCGAACTCGCATACGGAACCGCCCGGACGAAGTGCTCGTCGGTGCCGGGGGTGCTCAGCGCCCGGGCGAAGCCGACGCCGGAGGCGACGTTGACGATCACGGGGTTCGCCGAGCGCCGCAGCAGTGGCAGCGCGGCCTGCGTGACACGCACGACGCCAAGGACATTCGTGTCGAACACCTCCTGCATGGCGGCGACATCGAGGTCGTCGACGCCGAAGGACCTGCCGAGGACGCCGGCGTTGTTGACGAGGACGTCGAGCTCGGGCAGCTGGGCGAGCGCCGCGTCGATGCTGCGCTGATCCGTGACGTCGAGTTGCACGGGATGGGCGCCGAGATTCTGTACCTCTGCCGCCGAAGCGAGGTCGCGCATGCCTGCGTAGACGGTGTGGCCGGCGTCGATGAGTCGGCGTGCGGTCTCCAGGCCGAGGCTGCGGTTGGCTCCGGTGATCAATGTCGTGGTCATGTCCACAACACTCCCGCGGCTCCGGCGCGCACACCAGGCACCGATCGACAGTGGGACCGGCAGTACCACCCACCGCGCACCGGCAGCGAGCAGGATGGGGGCATGGACGAGTTCGCGCGCGTGCTGCGCGCCTGGCGCGACCGCGTGCAGCCCGAACACGTCGGGCTGCCGCCCGGTACGGGTCGTCGCGCCCGGGGGCTGCGGCGGGAAGAGCTCGCAATGCTCGCCGGCGTCAGCGTCGACTACATCGTGAGGCTGGAGCAGGGCCGGGCAACCAATCCGTCGGCGCAGCTGCTCGGTGCGCTCGCGAGGGCGTTGCGCCTGACCGACGAGGAGCGCGACCACCTGTACCGGGTCGCCGGTGTCGCCGTTCCGACGTCTGCCTCGTTGCCGCGGCACGTGGGGCCCGGCGTCCAGCGGATCGTGGACCGTCTCGGTGACGTGCCGGTCGCCGTGTACAGCGCCGCACACGACCTCCTGCTGTGGAATCCGCTCTGGGCGACGCTCCTCGGTGACCCCTCGACGCAGTCCGGGTTGCGGCGCAACCTCGTCTGGCGGGTGTTCACCGGAGGGGCCATCCCCGTCAGCCACACCACCGTCGGCGAGGACGAGTTCAGAGCGGACCTGGTCGCGGATCTGCGATCAGCCGTGGGGCGCTACCCCGAGGATGCTCCGCTGCGGGCCCTCGTGGACCGTCTCCTCTCGGAGTCCACCGAGTTCGCGGCGCGCTGGGCACAGGCGCACGTGGCCCTGCACCGGTCGAGCCGAAAGGTCCTGCACACCAGGGCTGTCGGCGACATCACGGTGGACTGCGATGTCCTCGGCGCGCCGGGTAGCGGCGACCTGCGGATCGTCGTCTACACGGTCGAGCCGGGATCCGCCGACGAAGAAAAGCTCGACCTGCTTCGGGTCACCGGTCTGCAGGACCTGTCGGACCATCGGCGCCCACTGGCGGTGACGAGAACGGACACCACCGGGTGAGCCGTTCCGGAACCGCCCGGTGCATACCGAGGTGGGCCGGGTGTTCGCTACTGCAGCGGCGCCGCGGACCAGCGGTCGGTGAGCACGCCGAGCGCGCCGAGTGCCACCGCGGCCGCCGTCGAGGTGCGCAGCACGGTCGGGCCCAGCCGCACCGCGGTCGCGCCGGCCTCGGTCGCCGCGGCGACCTCCTCCTCGGACAGTCCGCCCTCCGGCCCGACGACGAGCACGATCTCCGGGACCTCACGCAGGTCGAGCGTCGCCAGTTCCGCGGTGGCGGACTCGTGCAGCACAAGCACGACCCCGCCCTCCGCGACGACAGCGCGCACCCGGTCGAGCACGGCCGGGGTGCGGTGCAGCTCCGCGACCTGCGGAATGTGCGCTCGCCGTGACTGTTTCGCAGCCGCGACCGCGACCGCCTGCCACCGCGCGACACCCTTGACGGCCTTGGGGCCCTCCCACTTGGCGACGCAGCGGGACGACTGCCACGGCACGATCTCGTCGATCCCCGCCTCGGTGGCGAGTTCCACGGCGAGCTCGGACCGCTCTGCCTTCGGCAGGGCCTGCACCAGGGTGACGGTCGGAGCCGCGGCCGCCACCTCGTCGCGGGCGGTGACCCTCAGGTCGAGCCGATCCTTGCCGACCTCGACGACCTCGGCGCGGGCGACGCCGCCGCGGCCGTCCGCGAGCACCAACTGCTCACCGACTCGGATCCGGCGCACCGTGGCGGCGTGCCGGCCCTCCTTGCCGTCGAGGACCGCGATCGCCCCGACGTCGGGCAGCGGATCGAGGTAGAACACCGTGGCGGCCATGCGTTCTCCGGCCGCCCGTCAGCGACCGCTGAACGCGTCGCGCAGCCGCGAGAACAACCCGCCGCTCTGGTGCGACCCGCTGCTCACGACCTCCGCCTGATCGCGGTCGCGCAGGTTCTTGAAGTCCTTCAGGACGGCGGTCTGCTTGCCGTCCAGCTTCGACGGGACCACCACCTCCAGGTGGGCGTGCACGTCGCCGCGCACTCCGGACCGCAACTTCGGCATGCCGTGGCCACGCAGCACCGCGACCGATCCGGGCTGGGTGCCGGCGTCGACCGTGATCTCGGTGGGGCCGTCGATGATGGTGTCGACGGTGACCGTCGTGCCCAGCGCCGCGTCGACCATCGGCACCCGGATGGTGCAGTGCAGGTCGTCGCCGTCCCTCACGAACACGTCGTGCGCCTGCTCGATGACCTCGACGTACAGGTCACCGGCCGGTCCGCCGCCGGGGCCGACCTCGCCCTGCGCGGACAACCGGATCCGCATGCCGTTGCCCACACCGACCGGAACCTTGACGGCGATGTCGCGGCGGGCCCGCACCCGGCCGTCACCACCGCACTTGTGGCAGGGATCGGGGATGGTCTCCCCGGCGCCGCGGCAGGTGGGGCACGGACGCGACGTCATGACCTGGCCGAGGAACGACCGCTGCACGGACTGCACCTCGCCGGCGCCACCACAGGTCTCACAGGTGACGGGCTTGGAGTCGCCGTTGGTGCCGGATCCGGTGCAGACGTCGCACAGGATCGCGGTGTCGACGGTGATGTGCTTGGTGACGCCGGTCGCGCACTCCTCGAGCGTCAGCTTGGTGCGCAGCAGCGAGTCGGCACCGGGCTGCACGCGGCCACGGGGGCCGCGCCGGGTGCCGGTGCCGCCACCGAAGAACGCCTCGAACACGTCGCCGAGACCGCCGCCGAAGCCGGCTCCGCCGAAACCGCCTGCCCCGCCGCCGCCCTGCTGCAACGGGTCCCCGCCGAGGTCGACGATGCGACGCTTCTCGGGGTCGGAGAGCACCTCGTACGCGGTGGAGATGTCCTTGAACCGTGCCTGCGCGTCCTCGTCCGGGTTGACGTCGGGGTGCAGTTCCCTGGCGAGTTTGCGGTACGCCCGCTTGATCTCCTGATCGGTCGCCTTGGGTGAGACACCCAGCAGTCCGTAGTAGTCCCGTGCCACGTTACGTCTCTCGTCCTCGTTGCTGTCTTGCTCGTCGTCTGTCTCTGGCGTCGTTCGTCTGTCGATCAATCCCGGCGCGACGCATGACCGGCCACCTCGTGGCCGTCACCGGGCACACCTCACCGCTCGGCAAGCACCTCGCCGATGTACCTGGCAACCGCCGCGACGGACGCGATTGTTCCCGGGTAGTCCATGCGCGTGGGACCGAGCACACCCATGCCGCCGAAGATGTTGCCGCCCGCGCCGTACCCGGTGGTGATCACCGAGGTGCCTCGGATCTGCTCGACCTGCGTCTCCTCACCGATCCGCACGGTCACCGAACCCGGCGCGCCGGTCGCCGCCAGCAGCTTGAGCACCACCACCTGCTCCTCGAGGGCCTCGAGGACCGACCGCAGCGAACCGGGGAAATCGCCGGCGTTGCGGGTGAGGTTCGCGGTGCCACCGAGCACGAGACGATCTTCGGGGTGCTCGACGAGCGTCTCGATCAGCACGGTCGAGGTGCGCACCACTGCATCGCGCAGGCCCTCCGGGGCGGCGTCCGCCAGCTCCGAGACCGCGATCGACGCCGCGGCCAGTCGCTTGCCCTCGAGGGCCCCGCCGAGCAGATCCCGCAGCTTGGCCAGGTCGTCGTCGCCGATCACGTCACCGAGCTCGACGATCCGCTGGTCGACGCGGCCGGAGTCCGTGATCAGGACGAGCAGCAGCCGCGCCGGCGTCAACGCGACCACCTCGAGGTGCCGCACCGACGACGCCGACAACGTCGGGTACTGCACGACCGCGACCTGGCGGGTCAGCTGCGCCAGCAGCCGCACCCCGCGGCGCAGCACGTCGTCCAGGTCGACCCCGGAGTCGAGGAACTCGAGGATCGCGCGGCGTTCCGCCGGGGACAGCGGCTTGACCTCGGCGATCCGGTCGACGAACTCGCGGTACCCCTTGTCGGTGGGGACGCGTCCGGAGCTGGTGTGCGGCTGGGTGATGTAGCCCTCCGCCTCGAGCACGGCCATGTCGTTGCGGATCGTGGCGCTGGAGACGCCGAGGTTGTGCCGCTCGACGAGCGCCTTCGACCCGATCGGCTCCTGGCTGGCGACATAGTCGGCGACGATCGCGCGCAGCACCTCGAAGCGTCGTTCCTCGGTACTCGCCATGCCGATCACCTCCGTCTCGCCCTGTGCCCCTCGACCGGTGTCGCAGGGCGATGCTCGCGCCGGGCACGCATGTAAACCCCCGGCTGACCGCATTCTAGTCGTCTCGTGACCACCGGCCGTGCAGGCCTTAGGGTGGTGGCGCCTCACCGACATGCGGTGCCATCGAGCACCGCCCGACCACGAGACGGATGCCCAGATGATTTTCAAGGGAGTCCGGGACGGCAAGCCGTACCCGGACCACGGACTGTCGATCCGCGACTGGTCGAAGATTCCGCCGCGCCAGGTCCGACTCGACGAGATCGTCACCACTACCAAGGTCCTCGAACTCGACCGGCTGCTGTCCGAGGACTCCACGTTCTACGGCGACCTGTTCCCGCACGCGGTGCTCTGGCAGGGCGTCATCTATCTGGAGGACGGGGTGCACCACGCCGTCCGATCCGCACTGCGCAATCGGGTCGTGCTCCACGCCCGCGTGTACGAGCACGACACGGTGCACTGACGCGCCGACGGTTCGAGTTCACCCCGGACGGGGTACGGGTCGGGCACAGGCCCAAGCCGGCTATCGCGGGGCGTTCTGATAGGAGTCGACCGCCCGCTGCAGCCGGTCCAGCGCCTCCCGCAGCTGCGCCAGCGCCGCGTTCAGGTCGGCGAGGGCCGGGTTCGGGGGCGCGGCCACAGGGGGCGCAGGCAGGGGCGCACCGGTGTCCGGCGACGGCTGCTGACCGCCGGTCTCCGGGGCGGTCGCCAACCCGCCGACACCGGGTCCGAAGATCTGGTCGAGCGCCTCGGCCAGGGTCGGGGCGTACCCGACCCGCACACCACCGGTGACACCCGGTTCCCGGTAGCTCACCAGCATCCGGGCCAGCTGCGGGAACGTGGAGGTGTTCTGCGCCGACGCGATCCGCTCGGTGAACAGCGGCTCGACGTACAGCACGCCGCCGTCGGCGATCGGCAGCGTCAGCAGGTTGCCGTACTGGATCCGGTTCGATCGCTCCAGCAGCGTGCGCTCGGACGCCACCCGGGTGTCCGAGATCATCGAGTTCTGGATCTGCTGCGGGCCCTGGGTCAGCGTGTCGGTCGGCAACTCGAGCACGGTCAGCTTGCCGTAGTCCTGCGGATCCGAGTGCGCCGAGATGTAGGCGGAGAGGAACTCGCGCCGGAAGCCGACCATCGCGCTCGCCAGCCGGAACGACGGCTCCGCCGTGGCCTGGTCGCCCACGAGCACGTAGAACGGCATCTGGTACGGGTTGGTCTCGACCGTCGGGTCGCTCGGCACCGACCAGAATGCATTGGTGGTGAAGAACTCCCGTGGATCGTCGACGTGGTACCTCGCCAGCATGTCGCGTTGGATCTTGAACTGGTCCTCGGGGTACCGGAAGTGCGCCCGCAGCTCGTCGGGGACGGCGCTCGCCGGTTGCACGGTTCCCGGGAACGCCGCCATCCACGCCTTCAGCACCGGATCCTGCTGATCGACCTGGTACAGCGTCACCGTGCCGTCATAGGCGTCGACGGTGGCCTTCACCGAGTTCCGGATGTAGGACACCTCGCGGCCCTGTTCCGTTCCGGCGCCCTCCGGTGCGGCCGCGAGGTCGTCGAGCGAACTCCGCTGCGCGTAGGGATAGTTGCTCGCGGTGGTGTAGCTGTCGACGATCCACACGATCCGCCCGCCGACGACGGCCGGGTAGGGATCGTGATCGGTGGTCAGCCACGGGGCCACCAGGCGCACCCGCTCGGCCGGGTCGCGGTTGAAGACGATCTTCGAGTCGGACCCGATGGCCTTGGAGAAGATGATGTTCCGCTCGGTGTACCGGACGGCGAAGGCCACGCGGTTGAGCCAGTTCCCGATGGGAACCCCGCCGGTCCCGGCATAGGTGTAGGTGGAGTTGTCGGTGTCGTACTCGCGCGGAGCCGATCCCTGCGGACCGCCGACGATCGCGTAGTCCGGGTCGGCTCTCGCGATCATCTCCCCGAAGTAGATGCGCGGCTGATCGACCCGGATGATCTGGCGCCCGGATTCCTGACTGGCGATGTCGCTCACCATGTAGACGGGATAGCCGCTGTTGCTGCTGGCCGTGTCCGTCGCCGCTTCGCGGACCGCGGCGTTGACCCGGTTCGCAGGGGCCGCCACGAACCCGTCGCCGTGCGTGTAGACGGTGTGCATGTTGACCCACTGGGTCTGGTTACCGCTCAGGCTGCTCGGCGTCAGTTCGCGGGCAGCGACGACGTAGTCACGCAACTGACCGCCGACGGAGTAGCGGTCCAGGTCCAGTGTCGGCGGGAACGTGTAGAAGTTCTTGAGCTGCTGCTGCTGGATGAACGTGTGCGAGAGCACATTCGGGTCCAGCAGCCGGGCGTTTGCGATCGTGGTCACGTCGGCGGGCACGTCCGGTGGCGACCTCGTCCCGATGCCGGGATAGGGCTGGAACTCGACCTTGTCGGCACCGATGCCGTAGGCCTGTCGGGTGGCGGCGATGTTGCGTGCGATGTACGGGCTCTCCCGATCGGCGGCGTTGGGACGCACCGAGAACTGTTCGACCGCCAGCGGCCACACCGCACCCACCACGATCGAGGACAGCACCAACAGGATCGCGGCCATCGCAGGGATGCGCAGGTCCCGCACCACCACGACGGCGAAGAACGCGACGGCGCAGATGACGGCGATGGCCAGCAGGATCAGCTTGGCCGGAAGCAGCGCGTTGATGTCGGTGTAGCCGCCGCCGGCGAAGGTCGGTTCCTTGCGCGAGCTCGACAACAGGGCGTACCGATCGAACCAGTAGGCGATGGCTTTGAGCAGGATGAACGTGCCGACCAGCACCGCGAGCTGCACGCGGGCGGCCCACGTCACGCCACTCGCCTCCTCGGACACCCGGATTCCGCCGAACAGGTAGTGGGTCGCCAGCGAGGTCACGAAGGCCAGGATGATGGCCGCGAAGAGCCAGTTCAGCACGGCGCGGTAGAACGGCAGGTCGAACACGTAGAACCCGACGTCCAGACCGAACTGGGGGTCGGTGACGCCGAACGAGCCGCCGTGCAGGAAGAGCTGGATCGTGGTCCAGTTCGTCTGCGCGATCAGCCCGCAGAGCAGCCCGACGATGACCGGGATCCCCAGCCCGAACAGCCGCGGCCGCCGCAGCACGATCATCCGGATCACCTGGATCGGGTCGTCCGACCCGTTGCGGGGAGCGACCACCGGCCGCGCCCGGAACGCCAGAAGCGCCGCCAGTGCCATCGCACCGCCGACCAGCGTGGACACCGCCAGGAACGTCAGCGCTCGGGTGACCAGCACGGTCGCCCAGACCCTGCGGAAGCCCACCTCACCGAACCACAGCCAGTCCGTGTACGCGTGCACCAGCGGCGGGACGAAGACCAGCGCCACGAGCAGGAACGCCGCGGCCAGCAGCAGGATGCGACTGCGTCGCGACAACCTCGGTAGATCCTTGGCGGCGGGCATACCCACTTTCCTGCCCTCGTCGGCACTCGGCCGTGTGCCCCAATTCTACGTAGCCGGACCGGGCCGGGAACGCCGTCTTCGACCCGTGACGCCGCGGCCGGGCCACCGCAGGCGATCGCGGACCGCATCTGGACCCGCTCCGGCCCCCCAGACAGCCGGCGAGCTCGTACACGACGTCAGCCTTGCGTGCCTCGTCCACAGAACTCTGGATCGCCCGGGTGTGGGTGCCGAAGACGTTGACGAGGGTGCCAGCAGCGGCGGACCGCCATCCACCGATCGACGCGGCGTGTCGTATTTGCCCTAAATCTCCTGCGCAACGACCCGGCGGCGACTCACCCTCCCGAATGGCGAAAAGTCCACTCACGCAACGATGTCGCGGATCACCCCGTCGGCGAGCAACCGCCCGCGATCGGTCAGCACCAGCCGATCGGCATCCGCCACCGCGAGCCCGTCCTCGACGACCCGCGCGGCCGCCGCGCGTTCGCTGTCCGACAGCTCGGACAGCGGCAGCCCGGTCCGCAGGCGGACACTCAACATCACCCGTTCGACGTGCCGATCCTCGGCGGTGAGGACCTCGCTGTCCGCGACCGGCAGCACACCGGATGCCAACCGGTCCGCGTAACGGGCCGGATGCTTGACGTTCCACCAGCGCACGCCGCCCACGTGACTGTGCGCGCCGGGCCCGGCGCCCCACCAGTCCCCGCCGTCCCAGTACCCGATGTTGTGCCTGCAGGCGGACTTCTCACCGGCCGCCCAGTTCGACACCTCGTACCAGTGCAGGCCCGCGTCGGCGAGCCGAGCGTCGATGCGCTCGTAGCGAGCGGCGAGGACGTCGTCGTCGGGAGCGGGAAGTTCGCCGCGGCGCACCCGGCGGGCCAGGGCGGTGCCGTCCTCGACGATCAGCGCGTAGGCGGAGACATGGTCGACGCCCGCGGAGAGCACCGCATCCAGGGTGGCGTCGAGATCCGCGTCGCGTTCGCCGGGGGTGCCGTAGATCATGTCGAGGTTGACGTGCTCGAACCCGGCCGCACGCGCCTCCCGGGCCGCCGCGACAGCCCGGCCCGGGGTGTGGGTGCGATCGAGGATCCGCAACACGTGCTGCGCGGCGGACTGCATTCCGAGCGACACCCGCGTGAACCCGGCGTCGCGGATCGCCGTGAAGAACTCCGGCGACGTGGACTCCGGGTTGGACTCGGTGGTCACCTCCGCGCCGACGGCCAGACCGAAGCTGGCACGCACCGCGTCGAGCACCTCGGCCAGCCCGTCGCCGCCGAGCAGCGACGGAGTGCCGCCTCCGACGAACACCGTCTGCGCCGCGGGCACCGCTCGGCCGTCGCGGCCGAGCATCGCGGCGCCGGCGTCGAGCTCGCGGCGCAACCCCTCGAGCCACGACTGCGGTGACGCGGAGGTGCCGAGCTCGCCCGCGGTGTAGGTGTTGAAGTCGCAGTAGCCGCAGCGGGTGGCGCAGAACGGGACATGGACGTAGATACCGAACGGCCGCGAACCGACACCGACCAGCGCGTCGTCGGGCAGTGCGAACTCCGCCGCGGCCGGCTCGGTAAGGGGTGTACTCACCCCTCCAGTGTTCCACCGACCCGGGAGTGACCCATCCCACACCGGCCGCTGCCCTGCGCATTTCCCCCCAATCCGGGGGAAATGTCCGCCGGGGTGTCGGAATCGGCGGTGTGATCTGGCACAATCGTCGGCGTGACCGGACTTGGGATTGTGCTCGTGGCTCGCCGCCATGTCGATCTCAAGCGCGTCTGTAGCTGTTGCTGTCTTCCCTCTTCTGCGTAGACGCATTCCCAGCACCCCGCCAGTCCCGGCCGGTCTCGAATGTGGGCAACGCGGGGACAGCCCTCCCCGCCTCAGCCATGCCCCGGTAGACCGGCGCCCGTAAAGATCCACCTGAAGCAGATCTTGGAGCGCCCTGATGTCGCAGTCCGTCGACTCGTCACCCCCCGCGGATACCGAGGCCGCACCCCGCGCCCGCACCCCGCGGCCGGTCAAGCGTCGCTCCGAGGGCCAGTGGGCCCTCGGCTACCGCGAGCCGCTCAACGCCAACGAGCAGACCAAGAAGGACGACAACCCCCTCAACGTCCGCGCCCGCATCGAGGACATCTACTCGAAGCAGGGTTTCGACAGCATCGACAAGTCCGACCTGCGCGGCCGCATGCGGTGGTGGGGCCTCTACACGCAGCGCGAGCAGGGCTACGACGGCACCTACACCGGTGACGAGAACATCGACCTGCTCGAGGCCCGGTACTTCATGATGCGCGTGCGTTGCGACGCCGGCGCCCTGAACGTCGAGCAGCTGCGCACCCTCGGCGGCATCTCCACCGAGTTCGGCCGCGACACCGCCGACCTGTCCGACCGGGAGAACGTCCAGTACCACTGGATCGAGATCGAGAACGTCCCGGAGATCTGGCGCCGCCTCGAGTCCGTCGGCCTCAAGACCACCGAGGCGTGCGGCGACTGCCCGCGCGTCGTCCTCGGCTCCCCCCTGGCCGGCGAGTCGCTGGACGAGATCCTCGACCCGACCCCGGCGATCGACGAGATCGTCCGCCGCTACATCGGCGACCCCGCCTACTCGAACCTGCCGCGCAAGTTCAAGACCGCGATCTCCGGCCAGCAGGACGTGGTCCACGAGATCAACGACGTCGCGTTCATCGGCGTCAACCACCCCGAGCACGGACCCGGACTCGACCTCTGGGTCGGCGGCGGCCTGTCCACCAACCCGATGCTGGCGCAGCGGGTCGGGGTGTGGGTGCCGCTGGACGAGGTGCCGGACGTGTGGGAGGCGGTCGTCTCGATCTTCCGCGACTACGGCTACCGGCGCCTGCGCAGCAAGGCGCGGCTGAAGTTCCTGATCAAGGACTGGGGCATCGAGAAGTTCCGCGAGGTGCTCGAGACCGAGTACCTGAAGCGGAAGCTGATCGACGGCCCCGCCCCGGAGAAGCCGGCCCGTCCGATCGACCACATCGGCGTGCAGAAGCTGCGCAACGGGCTCAACGCCATCGGCTTCTCCCCCATCGCAGGCCGGGTCTCGGGCACCATCCTGACCAAGGTGGCGGACGCGGTGGCCGCCGTCGGCTCCGACCGCGTCCGCTTCACCCCGTACCAGAAGCTGATCGTGCTCGACGTGCCCGACGACAAGGTCGAATGGCTGATCGACGAGCTCAAACCTCTTGGTCTGCACGGACGGCCGTCGCACTGGCGGCGGAACCTGCTGGCGTGCAGTGGCATCGAGTTCTGCAAGCTGTCCTTCACCGAGACCCGCAAGCGGTCCCAGGTGCTCGCGCCGGAACTCGAGGAGCGGCTGGCAGACATCAACGCCTCCCTCGACGTGCCGATCACGGTGAACATCAACGGCTGCCCCAACTCGTGCGGCCGCTCCCAGATCGCGGACATCGGGTTCAAGGGCCAGCTGGTCGACGACGGCGAGGGCAACCAGATCGAGGGCTTCCAGGTGCATCTGGGCGGCAGCCTCGGCCTCGACGCCGCGTTCGGCCGCAAGCTGCGCCAGCACAAGGTGACCAGCGAAGAGCTGGGCGACTACATCGAGCGCGTGGTGCGGCAGTTCGTCAAGCACCGCAACGAGGGCGAACGGTTCGCCGAATGGGCAGTCCGTGCGGACGAGGAGGATTTGCGATGACAACAGGTCTCGACCTGACCGACGCCACCGAGGCCGATCTCCGCGACCTTGCCGCGCAGGGGGCGGCAAGTCTCGACGGCGCGTCCGCCGAGGAACTCCTGCGCTGGACCGAGGACACCTTCGGGGCGGCGAGCGTAGCGACGGGGAATCAGCGCAGCCAGTACATCGTCGCGTCGAACATGCAGGACGGGGTGCTCGTGCACCTGGCGGCGCAGGTGCATCCCGGCGTCGACGTGCTGTTCCTCGACACCGGCTACCACTTCGCCGAGACGATCGGCACCCGCGACGCCGTCGAGGCCGTCTACGGGGTCAACGTGATCAACGCCAAGGCCGAGCAGACGGTCGCCGAACAGGATGCCCTGCTGGGCAAGGACCTCTTCGCCCGCGACGCCAACGAGTGCTGCCGGCTGCGGAAGGTGGTGCCGCTGAAGAACACCCTCGCCGGATACAAGGCGTGGGTCACCGGCATCCGCCGCGTCGAGGCACCCACCCGGGCCAACGCACCGCTGATCTCGTACGACGAGGGCTTCGGCCTGGTGAAGATCAACCCGATCGCCGCCTGGTCCGACGAGGACATGCAGAACTACATCGACAGGCACGGCATCCTCGTCAATCCGCTCGTCGACGAGGGTTATCCGTCCATCGGGTGCGCGCCCTGCACCTCCAAGCCAGCTCCCGGCTCCGATCCGCGCAGCGGACGTTGGGCCGGCAACTCCAAGACAGAATGCGGGTTGCACGCCTCATGACTGCTGAACTGACCGACATCCGACCGCTTCTGGACGGCGCCGACTTCGACACCCTCGCGGCCCTCGAATCCGAAGCCATCCACATCTTCCGCGAGGTCGCCGGCGAGTTCGAGCGCCCGGTGATCCTGTTCTCCGGCGGCAAGGACTCCACGGTGCTCCTGCACCTGGCGATCAAGGCGTTCTGGCCGGCCCCGATCCCGTTCGCGCTGCTGCACGTCGACACCGGGCACAACCTGCCCGAGGTGCTGGCGTTCCGGGACCACGTCGTCGAGAAGTACAACCTGCGCCTGCACGTGGCCAACGTCGAGGACTACCTCGCCGACGGCCGGCTCACGGAGCGGCCCGACGGCGTCCGCAACCCGCTGCAGACCGTGCCGCTGCTCGACGCGATCGCCGAGCACCGCTTCGACGCGATCTTCGGTGGCGGGCGCCGGGACGAGGAGCGCTCGCGGGCCAAGGAGCGGATCTTCTCGCTGCGCGACTCGTTCGGCCGCTGGGACCCGAAGAAGCAGCGCCCGGAGCTGTGGAACCTGTACAACGGCAAGCACTCCCCCGGCGAGCAGGTGCGGGTGTTCCCGCTGAGCAACTTCACCGAGCTCGACATCTGGCGCTACATCGCCCGCGACGACATCGAACTGGCGAGCATCTACTACGCCCACCAGCGCGAGGTGTACCAGCGCGACGGCATGTGGATGACCTCCGGCGTGTGGGGCGGACCGCGCGAGGGCGAGCAGGTGCAGACCCTGTCGGTGCGCTACCGCACCGTCGGTGACGGCTCCACCACCGGCGCGGTGCTGTCCGAGGCCGCCGACAACGACGCCATCCTGGCCGAGGTCGCGGCGTCGCGGCTGACCGAGCGCGGCGCAACGCGCGGCGACGACCGAGTTTCCGAGGCGGCCATGGAAGACCGCAAGCGAGAGGGCTACTTCTGATCATGAGCGACCTGTTGCGCCTGGCTACGGCCGGCAGCGTCGACGACGGCAAGTCCACCCTGGTGGGCCGGCTGCTGTACGACACGAAATCCGTTCTGGCCGACCAGATCGACGCCGTCACCCGCGCGTCGGTCGACAAGGGCCTCGACACCCCCGACCTCTCGCTGCTGGTCGACGGCCTGCGCGCCGAACGCGAGCAGGGCATCACCATCGACGTCGCGTACCGGTACTTCGCCACCCCGAAGCGCAGCTTCGTGCTGGCGGACACCCCCGGTCACGTCCAGTACACCCGCAACACCGTCTCGGGCGCCTCGACCGCGCAGCTGGTGGTTCTGCTCGTCGACGCCCGCAAGGGTGTGATCTCGCAGACCCGCAAGCACGCGGCCGTCCTCGCGTTGCTCGGTGTGCCGAAGCTGGTGCTGGCCGTCAACAAGATCGACCTCGTCGAGGATCCGGCGACGGTGTTCGCGGACATCTCCCGCGAGTTCAACGAGCTGACCTCGTCGCTGGGCTGGGCGGACGAGGACGTCGTGGAGATCCCGGTCTCCGCGCTGCACGGCGACAACGTGGCCGTGCGCTCGGAGAACACCCCGTACTACGACGGTCCGACGCTGATCGAGCACCTCGAGTCGGTTCCGGTCGATTCCGAGCCGCACCGTGTGGGCCTGCGCTTCCCGGTGCAGTACGTGATCCGGCCGCGCACCGCCGAGTTCCCCGACTACCGCGGGTACGCAGGCCAGGTCGCCGCGGGCGAGGTCCGCCCGGGTGACGAGGTCGTGGTGCTGCCGTCCGGCATCCGCACCACCGTCGCGCGGGTCGACACCGCGGACGGGGAGCTCGCCGCCGCGCACGCGGGCCGCAGCGTCACGCTGGTGCTCGAGGACGAGGTCGACATCTCCCGCGGCGACACCATCGCCTCGCCGCAGGACGCCCCGGAGCCGCTGGGCGAGTTCGAGGCGACCGTGTGCTGGCTGGCCGAGAAGCCGCTGCACCCCGGTGCCCGGCTGCTGCTCAAACACGGCACCCGCACCACGCAGGCCATCGTCGGCGCCATTGTCGAGCGGTTCGACGAGCAGGAGCTGACCACGGAGCCGAGCCCGGCATCGTTGCAGCTCAACGAGATCGGCAAGATCTCGGTGCGCGTCGCGGAGCCGATCGTCGCGGACGACTACCGCGTGAACCGGCACACCGGGAGTTTCCTGCTGATCGACCCGGCCGGTGGCAACACCCTCGCTGCCGGGCTGGTCGGCGACGCGATCGCCGCCGTCGAACTGGGCGAGCGGGTCTAGCTCGGTGACACCGCCCCTGATCGCCGCGGCGGTGCCGCCGATGATCCTCGTCGCCCACGGCAGCCGCGACCCGCGCTCGGCGCGGTCCGTCGCGGCGGCCGTGGCGGCGGTCAGGGGCGCCCGGCCGGATCTCGACGTCCGGCTCTGCTTCCTCGACCTGTCCGCCCCGTCGGTGGACCAGGTCGTCGACACCGTCGCCGCGGAGGGCCATTCGTCGGCCGTGGTCGTGCCGTTGTTGCTGGGCAACGCCTTCCACGCCCGCGTGGACCTGCCGGGACTGCTCGCGGCCGCGCGGGCGCGGCACCGCGGCCTGGATCTGGTGCAGGCCGACGTCCTCGGCGACGACGACCGCCTCGTCGGCGCGGTCCGGGACCGTGTGCGCACTGCCGGCGTCGCGCTCGACGACCCGCAGGTCGGGGTGGTGCTCGCCGCGGTCGGCTCGTCCCGCGCCGAGGCCAACGACCGCACCGCCGCAATCGCGCCACGGCTGCTCGCGGGCACGTCGTGGTCCGGTGCGCGGGCATGCTTCGCGACCACCGATCCGTCGCTGTCGCAGGCGGTCTCACGACTGCGGGCGGACGGTGCGCGGCGCATCGTCGTCGCCCCCTGGTTCCTGGCACCCGGGCTGCTCACGGACCGCATCGACACTGCGACGGACGCGGTGGCCCCGGATGCGCTGCGCGCCGGCGTGATCGGCGACCATCCACTGCTCGTGGAGGTCGTGCTGGATCGGTACCGCGAGGGCCTCGAGCTCGTCGCGACCACCCGCGCCGCCTGACACCGCTTCGCCGGCACCCGCCCGCAGGGAGAGTTACGCGCGGGCGCCGGGCTCGCAGACGAACGCCGTGGGCGTGCGGCCGATCCGCGTGAGCACGACGCTCAGCGAGCGGCCGCCCTTCAGTTTGAGCTTGGGCCGCAGCACCGCCGGGTCGACGTCGACACCGCGGACCAGGATCTCCGCGACACCGCAGTCCATGCGGGTCAGTTCCTGACGCAGCGCCTTCTCGGAGTACTTGAGCTGCGCCAGAATCCGGAAGCCGCGCACCCCCGTCGGAACCGTGTCGCCGGTGAGGTAGGCGATCCGCGGGTCGAGCTGCCAGAGCCCGTGCCGGGCGGCGTAGTGCCGTACCAGCCCGGCCCGCACCACGGCACCGTCCGGGTCGACGATCCACTCCCCCGGCTCCCTTTCCGGGATCTCGTCCGGTTCGGCGTCGGTGATCTCCCAGCCGGTGCCGTCGGCGGCGAGGACCGTCGCACGCCGGTGCACCCCGGCGCCCGCCAGACCCGGCGACCACAGGCATGCCTCACGCACCCCGCCGGACAGGGAGACGATCTCCACCTCGCCGTCCCAGCCCAGCTGGTCGTAGTCCAGGCCGGGTGCACACTTGACCGCGATGTCACGTCCGGAGTACACGTCCAGCAGGTCCGGCAGCGGCGGCATCAGCGCGGCCGGGTCGTGCCTGCGTTTGCCCCCGGACCGCCGGGCGGGGTCGGCAAGCACGACCGTGCCACGACTGCACGGCGCCAGCGCGTCCGCGCGGATCACGGTGGCTCCGGGCACGTTCCACGCCGCCATCGCGAGGCGGACGGGGTCGAGATCGCTGCCGAGCACCACGCCCGCGATCCCGACGAGCGCGGACAGTTCCGCCCCGATGGAACAGGTGACGTCGTGCACGTCCCGGCCGGCGAGCCGCAGCGCCCGCCGGCCCGCGACCACCGTCGGTGTGGCCTGCTGCAACGCGTCGTCGGTGAGCAGCCAGTCGTGTCCGGCGAGCTTGCCCTCGGCGCGACGTCGCAGCAGCACCGTCTCGACGAGCGCACCGGCCCGGTCCCCGAAACGCGTACGCACCCGGCCGATGTCGGCCAGGTGCGTACGCGGCGAGAACTCCAGACGATCCACCTCGGCGAGGTCGGCGGCGGCGGCGCTCAGATACCGGACATCCGAGGTGGTGAAGTCGTATCCCACCGGTGAGTCAGGACTCCTTCTCGCCCGGCTTCACGCCGGTGATCATCGCGTTGTAGAAGAAGCCGCGAGGGACGACGCGCTTCATGATCTTCTCGTCCACCCAGCTC
Source organism: Rhodococcus sp. NPDC003348 (assembly GCF_053589375.1). Lineage (NCBI taxonomy): Bacteria > Bacillati > Actinomycetota > Actinomycetes > Mycobacteriales > Nocardiaceae > Rhodococcus > Rhodococcus sp. NPDC003348. Next base: position 67,100 of record NZ_JBSFRT010000005.1, on the reverse strand, counting down.
AGGGCCTTGAAGCCACCGAACGCGAACTTGGCCCAGTTCCAGCCGAGCTTCCCCTCGGGCACCGCGGCCTCGAAGGTGCGCACAGGCCATCCGAGCATCGCGGCCGTGAACTCCTCGGTGGCTGCGTGCACCTGCACCGCCCCGGCGGAACGCGCCATCTTCTCGAGGTCGTCCGGGTCGAAGGTGTGGATGTCGACGACCGCCTCGAGCGCTGCGGCACGGGAGGACTCGTCGAGTTCGGCCTGCGGGCGACGCCAGCCCTGCAGCGGACCCAGCTTCGTGACGTTCGTGGTCACGTACCAGGTGGCACGGCTGAGCCAGCGGGCGTAGAAGTCGCCGACCGTGGTCGGCTCACCGGCGAACACGAAGCGCCCGCCGGGCTTGAGCACCCGGATGACCTCGCGCAGCGACTGCTCGACGTCCGGAATGTGGTGCAGGACGGCGTGCCCGACGACGAGGTCGAAGGTGTTGTCGTCGTAAGGGATCCGCTCCGCGTCGGCCACCCGGCCGTCGACCGGCAGGCCCAGGCCCTCGGCGTTGCGCAGCGCGACCTTGACCATGCCCGGCGACAGGTCGGTGACCGACCCGGTCTTCGCGACGCCGCCCTGCATCAGGTTGAGCAGGAAGAAGCCGGTGCCACAGCCCAGTTCGAGCGCCCGCTCGTACGGCAGCGGCTGGTCCCCCGCGACCGCGTCGAAACGCCCGCGGGCGTATTCGATACAGCGCTCGTCGTACGAGATGGACCACTTCTCGTCGTAGGTCTCGGCCTCCCAGTCGTGGTAGAGGACCTGGGCCAGCTTGGTGTCCTTGAGCGCCGCCTCGACCTCTTCGGCCGTGGCGTGCGGGTTCGGCGCCGGGTCGACGCCGTTGTTCGGGCTTGCAGTCATGGAGGAGAGCCTACCCTGCAGTAAGCAATGAACAAGTTCTAGTTTTTCAAATTCCCGGGCCCCGGGCGGCACGCCACGCACCGCCCGGGACACCGGCGTCACTTGCCGACGAACTTCGCCTTGCCGGGGCCGTTCTCGATGAACGAGGCCATGCCGATGGTCCGGTCCTCGGTCGCGAACAGGGCGGCGAACTGGGCGGCCTCGATCTTCAGGCCGGTGTTCAGATCGGTGTCCAGCCCCTGGTCGATGGACGCCTTCGCGGCGGCCAGCGCACGGGAGGCGCCCCCCACGAACTGCGACGCCCACGTACGGGCGGCGTTGTACACCTCGTCGGGGGCGACCATCTCGTCGATCAGGCCGATCTGCAGCGCCTCCTCGGCGCCGACGAAACGGCCGGTGAACACCATGTCCTTCGCCTTGGCCGGGCCGATCAGCCGAGCCAGGCGCTGGGTGCCGCCGCCGCCGGGGATGACGCCGAGCAGCACCTCGGGGACACCGACCTTGGCGTTGTCGCCGGCGATCCGCCGATCCGCGCCGAGCGCGATCTCGAGTCCGCCGCCGAGCGCGTAGCCGGTGATCGCGGCGACCGTCGGCTTCGGGATGTCGGCGATCGCGCCGAGCGCCGACTGCAGTTCACCGGCGATCGGAGCCATGTCGGCATAGGTCATCTCCGCCATCTCCTTGATGTCCGCGCCGGCCGCGAACACCTTCTCGCCGCCGTACACGATGACGGCCTTGACCTCGTCGTTTACGGTGGCCTCACGTGCCGCCGCCCGCAGCTCCTCCTGCAGCTGACGATTCAGGGCGTTCATCGGGGGACGGGCCAGTCGGATGGTGCCGATGCCGTCGGAAACTTCGAGGGTTACGAACTCAGCCATGAGCGGAAGGCTACCGCCTGCGCCTGAACCGAATCCCGGCGGCGCCACCGCTCGCTCCGAACCCCATCCGACGGCGCTACCGCTTGCTCCGAACCCAATCCGACGGCGCTACCGCTTGCTCCGAACCCAATCCGACGGCGCTACCGGTTGCTCCAGGGATGGACTCCGGCGGCGTAGTAGGGGTCCTGCCCCGGGAAGCGCACCCGCAGCTGACCTTCCTCCTGGTAGAGCGTCGGCAGGATCCGCGGGATCTCCGGTTCGGCCGCGAGAACCGCATCCACCGACCCGAACTCGGCGATCGACCGGAGCTGCGTCCACGTCGGCGGCAGCAGCATCGTCCTGCCTGTCCGCCAATCGGCGATCGCTTCCTCGGGCGTCTGCCACGCGACCTCGGCGGCCTCCGACGTCTCGCCGTCCGCGGTCTGTCCCGTCGGCGCGGCGGCGACGAAGAAGCGGGTGTCGTAGCGGCGGTGCTCACCGACCGGGGTGATCCAGTTCGCCCACGGGCGAAGCAGATCCGCGCGCAGCACCAGGCCCTCCCGGGAGAGGAACTCGCTGAACGAGAACTCCCGCGCCTCGAGCTGCTTGCGCGCCTGCGCGTAGCCGGCGGTGTCGGCGACGACCGTGTCCGCGGTCGGGCCGGCGAGCAGGACCCCGCACTCCTCGAACGTCTCCCGCACCGCCGCGCAGACCAACGCCTTCGCCCGCGCCTCGTCGACCCCGAACCGCTCGGCCCACCACGACACCGGGGGCCCGGCCCACGCGACGTCCGCGGTCGCGTCCTGCGGGTCGACGCCGCCGCCGGGGAACACCGTCATCCCGCCTGCGAAGGCCATGCCGGCCACGCGGCGCAGCAGGAACACCTCCGGACCGGACGCGCCGTCGCGCACCAGGATGACGGTAGAGGCGTCCTTCACCGAGACGTCGGGATGCAGTTCGTTCGAAGCCATGTGACGCAACTTACGCCCCGCGAACCACCCTCCACCGTCAGCCCCTCCCCGACATGGGAAGGGGGTGGGGTCAGCGGCGGTGCTGGCCGGGCAGGCGGCTGCGGCGGGCGAAGAACCGGCCGTCGACGCGGTCGAGGGCGATGGATTGGCTGAACGCGGTGGTCAGGTTCTCGGCGGTGATGACGTCGTCGATCAGACCCTGCGCGACCACCTCACCCTCCTTCAGGAGCAGGGCGTGCGTGAAGCCCGGCGGGATCTCCTCCACGTGGTGGGTGATCAGCACGGTCGCCGGCGCATCCGGGTCCGCGGCCAGGTCACCGAGGCGGGCGACGAGTTCCTCGCGGCCACCGAGGTCGAGGCCGGCGGCGGGCTCGTCCAGCAGCAGCAGTTCGGGGTCGGTCATCAGTGCCCGGGCGATCAGCACCCGCTTGCGCTCGCCCTCGGAGAGGGTGCCGTAGGTGCGATCGGACAGGTGCTCGGCGCCGATGCTCTCGAGGATCTCCACCGCACGGTCGGTGTCCATCGCCTCGTATCGCTCACGCCAGCGGCCGAGGACGGCGTAGCCGGCGGAGACGACGAGGTCCTTGACCAGTTCGTCGGCGGGCACCCGGTGTGCGAGCGCCGAGGACGACAACCCGATCCGGGGCTTGAGTTCGTTGACGTCGACCCGTCCGAGTGTCTCGCCGAGCAGATTCGCATTGCCCGACGTCGGGTGGACCTCGCCTGCGGCGATGCGCAGCAACGAGGTCTTGCCCGCACCGTTCGGGCCGAGCACGACCCACCTCTCGTCGAGCTCCACCTTCCAGGTCACCGGACCCACCAGGGTCACGCCGCCACGGCGGATCAGGACGTCGTCGAAGTCGATGAGCAGATCGGGATCAGGTTCGGACACGGCAGTCATCTTCCCGCACCGGTGTTGCGGGAGTGAAACGGGATCAGAAGCGCGTGTCGCGGGGTCACACCAGCGCGTCCCAGAACTGCTCCTCGAACACCGCGACCCGCCCGAACGCGGTGCGCTGCGCGTCGGTGGGTTCTCCCTCCCCGAGCAACGCCCCCAGGTCCTCGACGTACGTGGCGAACGGCGCCGCGCTCCAGTTGTCGATGAACTCGCGGTACCGCGACTCGGCGTCGGCGGCACGTTGCCGCACGGTCGTCCAGGCGTCCAGGTAGGCCTTCTCGATCCCGTACAGCACGGCGGACGCGACGTCGTAGCCGTCGTGCAGGCTCGCCAGCATGAACGAGGTGTATGCGATGCACCCGTCGCTCGGCCGGTGCCCGTGTCGATCCAGACCTCGCCGCTCGAGCTCCGCACGAAACAGGTCGAGCTCCGAAGTCAGAGCGGCGATTCCGCCCGCGATGACGTCCCGGGAACGCTCGTCGGGGGCGAGGCTGAGCACCCCGCCGAGGAACCGCCGGAACTCGACGACGAAGGCGTGGTCCTCGAGCAACCAGCGGTCGAAGGCCGCCTCCGGCAGGGTGCCGTCCGCGGTGGCGAGCACGAACGGGTGCTCCGCCGACCGCTGCCACCGCTGCGCCTCGCCCAACAGCAGGGCCTGCGCCGTCGTACTCACCGCGCGTCCCAGAACGCGAGCTCGTGCCGCATCGCCGTCATGAACGCCTCCTCCGCGACCGCCGCGTCCGGCGCCGCCTCGTCCAGCATCTCCGCACACCGGTCGGCGAGCGCCGCGAATCCCGGATCCGCGTAGGTGTCCACCCAGCGGCGGTAGCGGGGATCGGCGGGCGGGTCCTGCGCGAGGGCAAGGCCCAGCTGCGAGTACCCCCACATGCACGGCAGCAGCGCCGCCAGCCCACGCCCGTAGTCCGCGGCCGACTCGAGCAGGAACTCGGTGTACGCCGCGCACTGCGGGCTCTTGACCGCGGTGCCGAAGTCCGCACCGAACGGCTCGGACAGCTCTCGGTGCAGACTCAACTCCTCGTGCAGCGTCGAGTGCGCCAGGTCCACCAGATAGCCGAGGTGCCCGTCGGGGGCCTGCCACGCCAGGCGCGCGAACACCCGGGTGTAGTCGAGCAGGTACAGGTAGTCCTGCTCGAGCCAGCCGCGGAACAGTGCCGGATCCAGGTCGCCGCGCGCGATCCCCACGACCGTGGGGTGGGCGAGCTGCTCCGCGAGCAGCGCCCGCCCCTTCTCCTGCAGTCGGGACGAGAGAGTCACGCCCGCACCACCTTTCGCTTGTCGATCAGGCCGAGCAGCAACGCCAGCCCGGCGGCGACCACCAACGCGGCGAGCGACGCGGACCAGCCGGAGGCCGGGATCCCCAGCGACGACTGCAGATTCGTCCACCAGCGCGTCCAGCCGGCACCGAAGCCGGTGAAGTAGGTCGGCGTCACCAGCTGGTAGACGACGAACCCGGCGACCCACGGCACCAACATCACCCAGCGGGTGGGCGACTGGGCCGACACGTCCCAGTGGCCGCGCCGGAGCAGGTAGAACGACGCCAGGAAGGTTCCGGTCAGCGGCACGAACACGGCACCGATCAGGAACAGGAACGGCTCGTAGCTGTACGCGTCGACCGTCAGCGCGAGCAGTGTCGCGACCACGCCGACCCCGATCACGAGGAATCGGCGGTCCAGGTTCGGTCGCAGGTTCTGCGCACTGATCGCGGTGGAGTAGATGTTCGCGAACGCCTCGTCGACCTCGTCGACGAGCAGGATCAGCAGCGCAACCCCCGCCAGCGGCAGGACCAGCAGGCTGCCGATCACCTCGAAGCCGGGTTCGAGCCCGAACGCGACGAACGCCAGGACGCCGAGCGCGAAGAAGGCGACCGTGGCGCCGCCGTAGCCGACAGTGGCGCCGAGGAACGCCGCCCGTGGGGACCGCGAGTGCCGGGCGTAGTCGGCTGCCAACGGAACCCAGGAGATCGGCATCGCGATCACCAGGTCGACGCTGGTCCAGAACCCGGCGAAGCTGCCCTCGGTCAGCGACGGCAGATCCTTCATCAGCACGTTCACCAGCAGGTACACCGTGGACGCGAGCGCCGCCCAGACCGCATACCGGGCCAGGATCTTGACCACCCGCAGCGGGTACAGCGCCATCACCGTCGCCAGCACACCGCCGAGCAGCACGAACGGCCACCGCTGCCACCCGGTCAGCCGGGCCGCGGTCTCCGCGATCACGAACACCTCGAAGGTCGCCCAACCGACACACTGCACCAGGTTCAGCACCGTCGGCAGCGCGGAGAGCCGGGTACCGAGCAAGCCGCGCATCATCACCATCGCGGGGGCGCCGACCGAGGCGCCGGCAGCCGCACACAGCCCGAGCAACGCCGACCCGATCAGCGCACCGACGACCACCGCGAGCAGCGTGGCGAGCAGCGACTGTCCCTGCAGCACCGCGAACGTCGCAGCGACCGGCAGCAGCAGGGAGATTCCGAGATTGCCCCACAGGCCGACCTGCGCGCCGAATCCCAGGGTGCGGGTTGGTGATTCGTCCAGGGTGAAGGACGGCTCGGCCTGAGCCGACCCCGGTGACGGACGTGTCGGTACGACGGACATCGCACTGCTCCCTACGCCGGAATGACCCGGATCAGGTGTGACGGTCGGAGCAGCCGTGCTCCCTCTCAGCCCTACGACGCCAGGGCTCCCGTGCTGGATGGACGACGCTCACACTAGGCCGTCGTCACGGCGCAGTCCAAGCCGCCCCCTGCCCCACAAGAACGCCGACCCGGCTGCGCCCATCGAGCCGACCCGGCTGCCCAACCCGAGCCGACCCGCCTGCCCACCCCGAGCCGACCCGGCTGCGCGACGGTATCGCTCGCGCTGATTCCAAACCTTCCCGACGTCGGCCCGCCCGCGCACCATGACGCCCTGACCCGCCGTGTGCGGGGCCATCAGAGGGGGTTCCGTTGTCCGTGACCACTGCCGCAGAGGCGCCGGTTGCGCCGTCCGCCGGGTCGCAGGCGCACCACCGCCGCCACGGTCTGCTGCGGGCGCTTGCACCGCTCACGCTGCTGCTCGTCTGGCAGATCGGCAGCCGGACCGGACTGCTGTCCGAGCGGGTGTTGCCCGCGCCGTCGGTGATCCTCGAGGCCGGCGTCGAGGTCTTTCGTTCCGGCGCGCTGACCGACGCCCTGCTCGTGTCCGGGCAGCGGGTCCTGATCGGGTTCGCGCTCGGCGCCGTGCTTGGCGTCGGCTTCGGCGTCGTCGCCGGTATCGGCCGGATCGGCGAGTACATCGTGGATCCGCCGTTGCAGATGCTACGAACCGTACCGCTGTTCGGCCTGATCCCGCTGTTCATCATCTGGTTCGGCATCGGGGAGGAACCCAAGGTCTTCCTCATCGCGCTCGGCGTTGCATTTCCCCTGTACCTCAACACCTTTGCCGGGATCCGCCAGCTGGACCCGAAGCTCCTCGAACTCGGCCAGGTGTTGCGGCTGAGCCGGACCGAGCGGCTGCGCCGGTTGGTGATCCCCGGTGCGCTGCCGCACATCCTGGTCGGGTTGCGTCAGAGCCTCGGCGTGGCATGGCTCTCGCTGATCGTCGCCGAGCAGATCAACGCCGGCAAGGGTCTCGGGTACATCGTGAACAACGCGCGCGAGTTCCTGCGCACCGACATCGTCATCTTCGGACTGCTCGTGTACGGACTGCTCGGGCTGGTCACGGATGCACTGGTACGCGGGCTGGAGCGGCGGGCGCTGCGCTGGCAGCCCGCCGCGGCCTGAGGAGGACCACGTCATGACAGACACCATCACCGCCTCACCGGTGTCCACGGCTCCGGCCGCCCGAGTCACCGGTCTGCGGAAGAACTTCGGTGGCCGGCCCGTACTCGACGGGATCGACCTCGAGATCCGCCGCGGCGAGATCGTCGCCCTGCTCGGACGCAGCGGATCGGGCAAGTCGACTCTGCTGCGGGCCCTGGCAGGCCTGTCCGGCGACCACGAGGGGCAGGTCACCACCGACGGATACCCCACCGTCGTCTTCCAGGAACCCCGGCTGGTCCCGTGGCTCGACGTGACCACGAACGTCGAACTCGGCCTGCCCGACCCCCGCCGTGGTCCGGGACGCCGTGACCGGGCGGCCCGGGTGCTCGGCGAGGTCGGTCTCGGGCATCGCCGGGACGCGTGGCCGTTGACGCTGTCCGGCGGCGAGGCGCAGCGAGCAGCCCTGGCCCGGGCGCTGGTCGCGGAACCGACGCTGCTGCTGCTCGACGAGCCGTTCGGTGCGTTGGACGCGCTGACCCGGCTCTCGGTGCACGACCTGTTGCTCGGCCTGTTCACCGAGCACGGATTCGGCGTCCTCCTCGTGACCCACGACGTGACCGAGGCGGTGGCACTGGCCGACCGGGCCCTGATTCTGGACGGCGGCCGCATCGCCCACGAGGTGCCGATCGCCCTGCCCCGCCCGCGCAGACGCGCCACCGCCGAGACCGCCGAGTACTCCGCCCGACTGCTCGAACTGCTCGGCGTACCCACCTGAGCCCGACTCCACCGCCGCCGTTTCCCACCGCCGACCGCTCCTCACCGAAACAGGACCACACCCAATGAAACTCAGCACCTTCGGCCGTCGACGACTCGTCGGACTGGCCGCGATCACCGCCACCGCGCTGGCACTCACCGCGTGCGGCGGATCCGACGGCGACGCCACCGAAGCGGCAGCGACCGGACCGGTGGACCTGTCCACCGTCACCCTCGAGGTCGGTGACCAGAAGGCCACCTCCATCGAGGTTCTGCTGCGCGCGTCGGGACAGCTCGAGAACCTGCCCTACAAGATCGAGTTCTCCTCGTTCACCGCGGGACTGCCGCTGATCGAGGCCGCGAGCGCCGGCGGCATCGACCTCGCCCAGACCGGCAACACCCCGGTGATCTTCGGTGCCGCGTCGAAGGCGGACATCAAGATCGTCGGAGCGCTCGAGGCGACCGGTGAGGGCGACGCGATCCTGGTCGGCAAGGATTCCCCGGCGACGTCGGTGGCGGATCTGAAGGGCAAGAAGATCGCGACGTTCAAGGGCAGCTCGGCGCACGCGAACCTGCTGCTGCAGCTGCAGAAGGCGGGTCTGGACCGCACCGACGTCGAGACGGTGTTCCTCTCCCCCGCCGACGGATACACCTCGCTGACCAAGGGCGACGTGGACGCCTGGGCGACATGGGATCCGTACACCGCGATCGCCGAGAAGGAATCCGGCGCGCGGGTGATCGCGACCGCCGACCAGGCCGCCAACGGCTACAACTTCTGGGCCGCGTCCGGCGCCGCCCTCGACGATCCGGGCAAGACCGCGGCCGTCGACGACTTCCTCGGCCGCTACGCCGCGGCGACCGCGTGGTCGCAGGACAACCTCGACGAATGGTCCGCGAAGTACGCCGAACTCACCTCGATCAGCCCCGACGCGTCGCGAACCACCTGGACCCGGTCGATCAAGCAGCCGATTCCACTGACCGATGCCGTGGTGGCCTCCGAGCAGGAGATCGCCGACGCGTTCACCGCGGCCGGGGAACTGCCGGGCACGGTCGACTTCGCCGGGGCGGTCGACCGGAGGTTCGAGGGCTAGGACGCCGCTCCCCGGCCGGACGGGTCAGAGGACGGCGATGACCGTCATCGACCCGGGTGCGACCTCGGTGAATCCGGCGTCACGTACCGCCACTGCCCGTCCGGCGTCGACCTCCGCGGCCAACGCGGACCAGCGCTGCGGGTCGGCGTCGCGGACCGAGCAGCGGAAGCCGTTCGCGGCCCATTCCGCCGCCTGCCGGGCGCTCATGGCACCGGCCAGCAGCATCGCCGCGTGCCCGACCTGGGCGGCGGCCTTGCCGACGGTCATTCCGAGTTCGGCGTTCAACCACAGCACCGGCACGCCTGCGACGGGGTCGCCCGGGTCGTCGTGGTCGAGATCGGTGCCCCCGATCTGCAGTTTGCGGATCCGCGTGTCGAGGGCGCCGACCGGTCCTGGCACGAAGGCCCGGGCCTGCGCACCGTCGACCTCCACGGTCACCCCGTCGACATCCTGCGCGGCCAACCACTGCGCACCGCGCGCGCGACGGGCCACCTTCCGGATCCGGGCGTCGGTCCAGGCGAGGTAGTCGCGCCGCCACGGCCCCGCCTCACCGTCCGGTCCGACCCCGACGCGCTCGTCGAGGCACAGCGCTGCGGTCGCGGCGGCCGCCGCCTCCAGCAGCGCACTCCGAGCGGGCGGGTCGACCTTCGGGATGTGCAGCACCAGCGGCATCGCCAGCACCTGCGCCGGATCGTCCGGGTCGGGCCGGTGCCCGTAACCCGCCGCGAGGACCGCGTGCCGGGCCGCGAAATGGGCGTCGAGTTCGGGCACCATCAGAGCGGCACTCGGCGCACCAGCCCGTCGACGGCGTCGGCTGCCTCGACCTCGTCGCGGGTCACACCGAGCACGAACAGCACCGCGTCGAGGAACGGGTGCGAGAGCGCGGTGTCGGCGACCTCGCGCAGCGCGGGCTTGGCGTTGAACGCGACACCGAGACCGGCGGCATTGAGCATGTCGATGTCGTTGGCGCCGTCTCCGACTGCCACGGTCTGTTCCAGCGGCACACCGACCTGGGCGGCGAACTTGCGCAGCGCGACGGCCTTCGCGGCCCGGTCGACCACGTCGCCGACAACCCGTCCGGTGAGCTTGCCGTCGACGATCTCGAGGGTGTTGGCCTCGACGAAGTCCAGTTCGAGCTCGTGCGCGAGACCTTCGATCACCTGACGGAATCCACCGGACACGACGCCGCAGTGGAATCCGAGGCGGCGCAGCGTCCGGATCGTGGTGCGGGCGCCGGGGGTCAGCTCCAGCGCCCGGCCGACCTCGTCGATCACCGACGCGTCGAGACCCGCGAGGGTCGCCACCCGCTGGTGCAGGGATTCGGTGAAGTCGATCTCGCCGCGCATCGCGGACTCGGTGACCTCGCGGACCTTGTCCTCGACGCCGGCGTGGGCGGCGAGCATCTCGATGACCTCGCCCTGCACGAGGGTGGAGTCGACGTCGAACACGATGAGCCGCTTGGCCCGGCGCGCGAGCCCGGCCCGTTCCACGGCGATGTCGACGGACTCGACCATCGCCAGCTCGGAGAGCCCGGTGCGCAGCCGTCCGTCCGTCTCGCCGCTGGTGTCGGCCGCGGTGACCATCAGTTCGAGGCCGGTCACCGGGTAGTCGGCGACGCCACGAATGGAGTCGATGTTGGCGCCCTGCTTGGCCAGTTCCCGCGCGATGTGACTGAAGGAGCGGGCGGTGACCGGGCTGCCGAGCACCACGACGGCATGCGTCGACGGCGCGACACGATCCCCGGCGTCGGCGCCGATCTCGACGTCCACGGCCATTCCGACCGTGGCCATGGCGTCCTCGAGCGCCTCCTGCAGCGCCTCCGGGTCCGCCGGGCACTCGACGAGCACACCGAGCGTCAACCGTCCACGGATGACCACCTGCTCGACGTCGAGCAGGCTGACCTGGTGGCGCGACAGCGCGGCCAGCAGCACCGAGGTGACACCGGGCCGGTCCTTACCCGTCACCGTGACCAGAACCGTGGTCCCCGACTTCATCGAGGCATCCGAACCCACCGAGAATCTCCCTCCATCCCGCGGGCGCAGCCACGGGTATCGCCATTCATTGTGCCAATCGTGCTCGCGTGGCAAACCAAAGGCCCCGCCCGAATCTCGGGCGGGGCCTCGTGGTCACGCGTGTGCGACGCCTAGTGCGCGTCCTCCAGGACCGCGGTGGCGTGCTTGTGGCCGGGGCCGACGTGCGCCTCGGCGCGCATCCGCTCGACCATGTGCGGGTAGTGCAGCTCGAACGCCGGGCGTTCGGAGCGGATCCGGGGCAGCTCGGTGAAGTTGTGCCGCGGCGGCGGGCAGGTGGTGGCCCACTCGAGCGAGTTGCCGTAGCCCCACGGGTCGTCGACGGTGACGACCTCGCCGTAGCGGTAGCTCTTGAAGACGTTCCACAGGAACGGCAGCGTCGAGGCCCCGAGGACGAACGCGCCGATCGTGGAGACCGTGTTCAGCGTGGTGAAGCCATCGGAGGGCAGGTAGTCGGCGTAGCGACGCGGCATGCCCTCGTTGCCGAGCCAGTGCTGCACCAGGAAGGTGGTGTGGAAGCCGAGGAACGTCAGCCAGAAGTGCCACTTCGCGAGGCGCTCGTCCATCATCCGTCCGGTCATCTTCGGGAACCAGAAGTAGATGCCGGCGTAGGTGGCGAACACGATGGTGCCGAAGAGCACGTAGTGGAAGTGCGCGATGACGAAGTACGTGTCACTGACGTGGAAGTCGATCGGCGGGCTGGCGAGCAGGACGCCCGAGAGTCCACCGAAGAGGAACGTGACGATGAAGCCGACGGAGAACAGCATCGGCGATTCGAATGTCAGCTGCCCCTTCCACATTGTGCCGATCCAGTTGAAGAACTTCACGCCGGTCGGGACCGCGATCAGGAACGTCATGAACGAGAAGAACGGCAGCAGGATGGCGCCGGTGGCGTACATGTGGTGCGCCCACACCGCGATGGACAGGGCCGCGATGCCGAGGGTGGCGTACACCAGGCCGCTGTAACCGAAGATCGGCTTGCGCGAGAAGACCGGGAAGATCTCCGAGACGATGCCGAAGAACGGCAGCGCGATGATGTACACCTCGGGGTGGCCGAAGAACCAGAACAGGTGCTGCCACAGAATGACGCCACCGTTGGCGGGGTCGAAGAGGTGAGCGCCGAACTGGCGATCGACGAACACGCCGAGCAGCGCCGCGGTCAGCAGCGGGAAGGCGAGCAGGATCAGGACGCTGGTCACCAGGATGTTCCAGGTGAAGATCGGCATCCGGAACATGGTCATGCCGGGGGCGCGCAGGCACACCACCGTGGTGATCATGTTCACGCCACCGAGGATGGTGCCGAGGCCACTGACGCCAAGGCCCAGAATCCACAGGTCGGCGCCGACGCCGGGCGAGTGCACCGCGTCGGTCAGCGGCGCGTATGCGGTCCAGCCGAAGTCGGCGGCACCACCCGGGGTGATGAAGCCTGCGGTCGCGACGGTGGAGCCGAACAGGTACAGCCAGTAGCTGAAGGCGTTCAGACGCGGGAACGCGACGTCGGGGGCGCCGATCTGCAGCGGCAGGATGTAGTTGGCGAAACCGAAGACGATCGGCGTCGCGTACATCAGCAGCATGAGCGTGCCGTGCATGGTGAACAGCTGGTTGAACTGCTCGTTCGACAGGAACTGCAGACCCGGGACCGCGAGCTCCGAACGCATCAGCAGGGCCATCAGACCGCCGATGAGGAAGAACGCGAACGACGTCACCATGTACATGATCCCGAGCACCTTGGGATCCGTAGTGGTGATCATCTTGTAGATGTACGAGCCCTTGGGTCCCAGTCTCGCCGGGAACGGCCGTTTGGCCGTTAGCTCTGGGACTGGCTGGGGCGCTACGGCAGTCACTGATCCTCCTGAATGTGCCCTTGGTCGCTCCGCAGGCTCGCTCAGGACGTCCATCTCGGGCTGCGAGACGAACATCCTCATGGCTTGCGCTCTGAGGAATCGTAGACCGTCGCCCCGCGATCCGCGGAGCCGGTCCTACCCACTGTCGTACTTCGTGTCAGTTCCCGCCATCTGTTCTCCTCTGACCAGGGACGACGGCGGCGGCCCCGCGACGCGCCGGGGACCCACACTCCCGGCCGGGACCGCGCCGGACGCACCGCGGACGGTCGGCGCACCGACCTCACGACACAGGGACAACCCGATCGATCGTTAAGGTTTCCCTTGCCTAACCCGACATCCTCGCAACCGATCGAATGGGATATGTCACACACCGGGCCGACGGGCTGCCCGACCGTCCCGGTGACACCCGCACCGAGTACGCCGGCGATGCGGTCACCGTCGGCGACCTCGCCGAGGCCTTCGGGGTCGACCCGCAGCGCGGATAGTCTCGTCGTGCCCCACCCCGAGAGGACAGAAGTTCACATGCGCAAGCCCACCCTCGCCCGCCGCACCGCCCCTGTCGCCCTGCTGGCGGCGACCGCCCTGGTCCTGACCGCGTGCGGCGGCTCCGACACCGACGACGCCGCGAGCACCATCGTGCGCAGCACCACCAACGTCGCAGGCGCCGGCGTGCTCGGCAACGACCGCGACACCGAGAACGTGTGCGGTCCGACCGCCCCCGTCGACCCGGCGGGTGTCACCGGCACGGTGCGCAAGGTCACGCACGCGGCCGGCGAGACCGAGGTCCCGGCCGACCCCAAGCGGATCGTGGTCCTCGACACCGACAAGCTCGACTCCGTGTGCGCACTCGGCCTGCAGGACCGGCTCGTCGGCGCGGCCGCCGCCGACGCCATCGGATCGCAGCCGAAGTACCTCGGCCCCACCATCGCGGGCGTCGAACTGGTGGGCACCCTGCAGGAACCGAACTTCGAGAAGATCGCGGCGCTGCAGCCGGACCTGATTCTCGGCACCAAGTTCCGGGCCCCCGAGGCGTACGAGCGCCTGGCCGCGATCGCCCCGACGGTCTACACCGAGAAGGTCGGCATCACCTGGAAGGACAACTTCCTCCTGGACGGCACCGCCCTCGGCCGCGGCGCCGACGCCCACCGGCTCCTCGACGAGTACCAGACCGCGGCGGTCGAGACGGGCAAGTCGCTCAGCGCCTCGGAGACCCAGGCGTCGATCGTCCGGTTCCGGCCCGGATCGATCCGGGTGTACGGCCCGGAGAGCTTCTCCGGTCAGGTTCTCGCCGACGCGGGCGTGCAGCGTCCCCCGTTCCAGCGCCTCGAGGGCGCCAAGGACCGTCGCTTCGCGGAGATCAGCGAAGAGGAACTGACGAAGGCCGAGGGTGACGTCATCTATGTCAGCTTCTTCGGCGACGAGGCCCAGACCCAGGGCGTCGAGGTGATGAACGGCGGACTGTGGCAGGGCCTCGGCGCCGTGAAGGACGGGCGCGTGTTCAAGGTCGACGACGAGATCTGGATGACGGGCATCGGCGTGGTGGCCGCCCGCGGCATCCTCGACGATCTGGAAGCATCACTCAATGGCTACGTCAACTAGGTCCCGGCTGCTGGTCGCCGCGCTCGGCGGGGCACTGATCGGGTCGGCGCCGACCGCGCCCGCGGTGTCCGCCACCCCCGCCCCGGCGGCGAGTGCGCACATCGAGCTCCTCGGCGCCGACGGCATCACCCCACTCGGGAACACCGCCGTCCACGAGGGAGACCGGATCGTGGTGCGCGGCACCGGATTCGACCCGCAGGCGAACACCAGCGGATTGCCGGTCCCGGTGCCGCCGGGCGTGCCGCACGGCACGTTCGTCGCGTTCGGCGCCTTCGCCCCGCACTGGCGACCGTCGGAGGGCGCACCCGCCGAGTCCCGGGTCGGGCAGCAGCGCTCGGCCACCGCGTGGGTGATGTCCGAGGACGCCCTGAACCGGGTCCCCGACGCCCCGTTCGACTTCCGGCGCACCATCCGCCAGCAGTGGGTGCCGCTCGCCGACGACGGCTCGTTCACCGCCACGCTCACCGTGAAGAAGCCCGCGACCACCACGCCCGACGCGGTGTACGGGGTGTACACGTATGCCGCGGCCGACGCCGTCAACGCCGCCGAGGAACTGTCCGTCCCGGTCACCTTCGATCCGTCGCCCGGAGCGAACGCCCCGGTGGCACCCGCCCAGGACCTGCTGTGGGGAATCGCGCCCGGATACACGGACCTGATCAAGACCACCACCCAGGGCTCGGTCGTCGGCAGCGACGGCGCCTCGGTCCGAGGCGACGGCCGGTTCGGGTTCGAACTCGAGGGTGCCGACGTCGATCCGGCGACCGGTCTCGGCACCGTCCGGTACCGCGGCACCGTGGTCTCGTTCACCCGGTTCCACCTGGCGGAGATCGCGCTGACGGACCCGTGGATCGAGTTCACCGACCACGGCACCTTCCTGTCCGCCGAGACCTCCGACGGCAACATGGTCGGCACCGACGCGATGACCCGAATCCGGTTCGCCCAGTTGGATCTTCCGGCCCGCCCGGGTGGCACCGGGTTCACCGACGTGCCGGCCCGATTCGCGGTGCCACTGGCGCCGTCCATCCTGCTGCCCTACTCCGGTCAGCAGGCCGCACCCGTCACATTCCGGTACTGACATGCCCGTCCCCGAGTTCATCACCGAACTGCGCGCTCACATCGGACACGCCCCGCTGTGGCTGTCCGGCGTGAGCGCGGTGGTCCTCGACGAGGGCGGGCGAATCCTGTTGGCCCGCAGGTCCGACAACGGCCGCTGGGCGATCGTGTCCGGGATCCTCGAACCGGGTGAGCAACCGGCCACGGCGATCGTCCGGGAAATTCGCGAGGAGACCGGCGTCGAGGTCGAACTGGTCCGGCTGTCCAGCGTGGACGTCACGCCGCCGTTGACGCACGCCAACGGCGACCGGGCCCAGTACCTGGACCTGTGCTTCGTGGCCCGGTACACCGGCGGCAGGCCGCATCCCGCCGACGAGGAGAACCTCGAGGTCGGCTGGTTCTCCCCCGATGCGCTGCCCTCGCCGTTGAACGACAGTTCGATGGGCCGGATCGAGAAGGCCCTGCGCGGGGATCGGGAGACCTGGTTCAGCCGCTGACGGTCACGGGGACTTCGTCTCCCACAGTCCCATCACGTTGCCCTCGGGGTCCTTGAAGTAGGCGGCGAAGCCCATCTCCCCGACCACCGTCTTCTCCCCCACCGGCTCCCCGCCGAGTGTGGTGATCTTCGCGAGCGCGTCGTCGATGCTCTCCACGTGGATGGTGATCACCGGACCCTGCGGGAACGACGGCTCCCGCTCGAACATGCCGCCGCCGATGTAGCCCGGCTCGGCAGGCATGCCGGTCTCCGCGACCGGCCCCGTCGCGACGCCGGTGTAGTTGAGCTCCGGCATCTCGGTGAGCGTCCAGCCGAACGCTTCCCGATAGAACGCCCGTGCCCGGTTCCCGTCACTGAACGGGACCTCGAAGTGCACCACTCGACCGCTCATCGCCGCCTCCTAGCGATAGGTGAGAATTCGCCAGGTTCGACGCTAGACCGGTTCTGGTCGCGTTTGAAGTGCACCTACCGCCAACGACCGAATGTGGAATTCGGTCAGTTGAACTGAACGAATCCCACATTCGGTCGGTCGGGATGGAGAGAGCGGCGCGAGGCCCGGGACCTAGAAGTCCCAGTCTTCGTCCTCGGTGTTGACTGCCTTGCCGATGACGTAGCTGGAGCCGGACCCGGAGAAGAAGTCGTGGTTCTCGTCCGCGTTCGGGGAGAGTGCCGACAGGATCGCCGGGTTGACGTCGGTCTCGTCCTTGGGGAACAGCCCCTCGTAGCCGAGGTTCATCAGCGCCTTGTTGGCGTTGTAGCGCAGGAACTTCTTGACGTCCTCGGTGAGACCGACCTCGTCGTAGAGGTCCTGCGTGTACTCGACCTCGTTGTCGTACAGCTCGAACAGCAGCTCGAACGTGTAGTTCTTGAGGTCGTCGCGCTCCTCCTGCGTGAGCTGCTCGAGCCCGCGCTGGTACTTGTAGCCGATGTAGTAGCCGTGCACCGCCTCGTCGCGGATGATCAGCCGGATCAGGTCCGCGGTGTTGGTGAGCTTGGCCCGCGAGGACCAGTACATCGGCAGGTAGAAGCCGGAGTAGAACAGGAAGGACTCGAGCAGCGTCGAGGCGACCTTCCGCTTGAGCGGGTTGTCGCCGTTGTAGTACTCGAGGACGATCTCGGCCTTGCGCTGCAGGTTCGGGTTCTCCTCCGACCAGCGGAACGCGTCGTCGATCTCACGGGTCGAGCAGAGCGTCGAGAAGATGCTCGAGTACGACTTGGCGTGCACCGACTCCATGAACGCGATGTTGGTGTACACCGCCTCCTCGTGCGGGGTCAGCGCGTCCGGGATGAGGCTGACGGCGCCGACGGTGCCCTGAATGGTGTCGAGCAGCGTCAGGCCGGTGAACACCCGCATGGTGAGCTGCTTCTCGCCTGCGGTGAGGGTGTTCCAGGACGGGATGTCGTTGGACACCGGGACCTTCTCCGGCAGCCAGAAGTTGCCGGTGAGGCGATCCCACACCTCGGCGTCCTTCTCGTCGGGGACGCGGTTCCAGTTGATCGCCGAGACGCGGTCGATCAGCTTGATCTTCTGGCTCACGATGTCCTCACTCCGTTCGAAATATCGTTAGCGGGCCTCACAGCATGCACGAGACGCAACCCTCCACCTCGGTGCCCTCGAGGGCCATCTGCCGCAGGCGGATGTAGTACAGGGTCTTGATGCCCTTGCGCCACGCGTAGATCTGCGCCCGGTTGACGTCGCGGGTGGTGACCGTGTCCTTGAAGAACAGCGTCAGCGACAGGCCCTGGTCCACGTGCTGGGTGGCCGCGGCGTAGGTGTCGATGATCTTCTCGTACCCGATCTCGTACGCGTCCTGGTAGTACTCCAGGTTGTCGTTGGTCAGGTAGGGCGCCGGGTAGTAGACGCGGCCGATCTTGCCTTCCTTGCGGATCTCGATCTTCGACGCCACCGGGTGGATGGAGCTGGTGGAGTGGTTGATGTACGAGATCGACCCGGTCGGCGGGACGGCCTGCAGATTCTGGTTGTAGATGCCGTGCTTCTGCACCGACGCCTTGAGCTCACGCCAGTCGTCCTGGGTCGGGATGTGCACGTCCGCATCGGCGAACAGTGCACGCACCCGATCGGTGGCCGGCTCCCACACCTGATCGGTGTACTTGTCGAAGTACTCGCCCGATGCGTACTTCGAGTCCGGGAAGCCCGCGAAGTACGTGCCGCGCTCCTTCGCGATCTCGTTCGAGGCGCGGATCGCGTGGTACACCACGGTGTAGAAGTAGATGTTCGTGAAGTCGATGCCCTCCTCGGATCCGTAGTGGATCCGCTCGCGGGCGAGGTAGCCGTGCAGGTTCATCTGCCCGAGACCGATCGCGTGGCCCTCGTCGTTGGCCTTCTTGATCGACGGCACCGAGTCGATGGAGGTCTGATCGGCGACCGCGGTCAACGCCCGGATGGAGACCTCGATGGTCTTCGCGAAGTCCGGCGAGTCCATCGCCTTCGCGATGTTCAGCGACCCGAGGTTGCAGGAGATGTCCTTGCCGATGTTGCTGTAGGACAGGTCGTCGTTGAACTCCGACGGCGTCGAGACCTGCAGGATCTCCGAGCACAGGTTCGAGTGGGTGATCTTGCCCTTGATGGGGTTGGCCCGGTTCACGGTGTCCTCGTACATGATGTACGGGTAACCGGACTCGAACTGCAGCTCGGCGACGGTCTGGAAGAACTCGCGCGCCTTGATCTTCGACTTACGAATCCGCTTGTCGTCGACCATCTCGTAGTACTTCTCGGTGACGTTGATGTCCGCGAACGGCACCCCGTAGATGCGCTCGACGTCGTACGGCGAGAAGAGGTACATGTCCTCGTTCTTCTTCGCCAGCTCGAACGTGATGTCCGGGATGACCACGCCGAGGGACAGCGTCTTGATGCGGATCTTCTCGTCCGCGTTCTCCCGCTTGGTGTCGAGGAAGCGGTAGATGTCCGGGTGGTGCGCGTGCAGGTACACCGCACCGGCACCCTGCCGGGCACCGAGCTGGTTGGCGTACGAGAACGAGTCCTCGAGCAGCTTCATGATCGGGATGACACCGGAGGACTGGTTCTCGATCTTCTTGATCGGGGCACCGTGCTCGCGAACGTTGCTGAGCAGCAACGCAACTCCGCCGCCGCGCTTGGACAGCTGCAGCGCCGAGTTGATGGAGCGGCCGATGGACTCCATGTTGTCCTCGATGCGCAGCAGGAAGCAGGAGACGGGCTCGCCGCGCTGCTTCTTGCCGGAGTTGAGGAAGGTCGGGGTGGCCGGCTGGAAGCGGCCGGAGATGATCTCGTCGACCAGCTGCGTCGCGAGCTTCTCGTCACCGGCGGCGAGGGTGAGCGCGACCATGCAGACCCGGTCCTCGAACCGCTCCAGGTAACGCTTGCCGTCGAACGTCTTGAGCGTGTACGAGGTGTAGTACTTGAACGCGCCGAGGAACGTCGGGAACCGGAACTTCTGCGCGTAGGCGTGGTCGATCAGTTCCTTGACGAAGTTGCGGGTGTACTGGTCGAGAACCTCACGCTCGTAGTAGTTCTCCTTGATCAGGTAGTCCAGCTTCTCGTCCTGATTGTGGAAGAAGACCGTGTTCTGATTGACGTGCTGGAGGAAGTACTGGTTCGCCGCCTCACGGTCCTTGTCGAACTGGATCTCGCCGTTCGGGCCGTACAGGTTGAGCATCGCGTTCAACGCGTGGTAGTCGAGCTCCCCCGCGGACGCATCGGGTCGTGCCGTAGCGCGTTCTACACTCCCAGCCGGGGCTGCGTCGGTGATTGTCGGTGCCACTGTTCACTCTCCATGAATTGTCCGAGGCCGTCCCGGACGGCCAATACGTCTTCGGCGCTGCCCATGAGTTCGAATCGGTACAGGTACGGAACCCGACACTTCTGCGAAATCACGTTCCCGGCATAGCAATACGACTCGCCGAAGTTCGTATTGCCCGCAGCGATGACGCCGCGGATCAGCGAGCGGTTGTGTTCGTTGTTGAGGAACCGAATGACCTGCTTGGGCACGTAACTCGTGTCCCGGCCGGTCACCGTCGTGCCTCCCCCGTAGGTGGGGAGGATCAGGACGTACGGTTCATCGACCTCGAACGCGCCGTCGCGGTCGTGGAGCGGAATTCTGGTGGCCGGGATCCCCAGCTTCGACACGAAGCGGTGGGTGTTCTCCGACGCACTGGAGAAGTAGACCAGCGAGGTCACGGCCGATCATCTCCGTCGATCTGTTCAGGCGGCACTCGTCGCCAGGGTCTTGATCCGGTCGGGACGGAAGCCGGACCAGTGGTCGTCGCCGGCAACCACGACGGGCGCCTGCAGGTAGCCCAGCGCCATCACGTAGTCACGCGCCTCGGCGTTCTCGGTGATGTCGATGATCGAGTACTCGATACCGGCCTTGTCGAGCGCCCGGTAGGTCGCATTGCACTGAACGCATGCCGGCTTGGTGTAGACGGTGATGCTCATAAGTCCTCTTCCCCTTGGCTTACGAATCGATCAGTGAACGGTGTTTACTCGGCACTTCTGAACGCGGTCGGCACGACCGTCAACAGCCGGATCGTGTCGACGTCGGTGACGCCGATCTCCCCTACTGAAGCAGCCCCGCGGCCCGCAATTCTCGACCGTTCCGGCACTGCCCTCTCGGTGGATAAGACACTACACCTTGTGGCCGACATTCCCGCAACACGCGAGATGTTGTGAACGACAATCGTGAAATTCCCAGGTCGTAAGCCTTTGCGCAGGTCACCGGCGCGTCGCCCACGGCGTGTTCCACGTCACTCGATCCGGATTCCACCACGGTGTTCGCTGCGATGTGCCTGGTCGTCCTAGGGTGAGCCCGTGACGACCCGCGACGACCCCCGGCACCCGGCCACCGTCGCCGACGTGACGCCCCTCTCACCCAACCTGCGGCGGATCCGGTTCACCGTCGACGCAGCGACCGGATTCACCACCGGCGGGGAGCCCGACGAGCGGGTCCTGATCGCCTTCGGAGCCGGAGCCGCGGGCGACGACCACCGCCGGAGTTACTCCGTGCGCGGGTGGGATCCGGTCCGACACCTCCTCGACGTCGATTTCGCGGTCCACGCGGGAGGCGCCGCCGCCGAATGGGCCCGGTCCGCCGCGCCCGGCGACCCGGTGCACCTGTCGTCAGCGAAGGGGTGGTGGCGTCCACCGCCCGGCGCCCGGCACCTGCTCCTGCTCGCCGACCTGACCGCGCTGCCCGCCGCGGGCCGAATCGTCGAATCGCTCCCTGCCGGCGTCACTGCCCGTGTCGTCGCCGAGATCCCCGACGACGGGGACCGGCAGGAATGGCACACGGAGGCCGACGTCACGGTGACCTGGCTGACGAGCACCGACGACGGCCGCTCCCCCGGCGTCCTCCTCGACGCGCTCATCGGTCTCGACGGGCTCGACTCGGTGGCGTACCTGTGGTCGTGCGGCGAAACGACCACGTCCCGACGGATCCGCGCCCACCTGCGCCGGACGCTCGGGTGGGCGCCGGACCGCTACCACGTGATGGGCTACTGGCAGGCGGACAAAGAGCGATGGCTCGCCCGGTACGCCCGCGTGCAGCCTCGGATCGAGGAGCTCGCCGCCCGCGGACTCGCGTCCGGGAAGACCACCGACGAGGTCCGCGACGCGATCGACGACGCGCTGGCGGAAGCGGACCTGTAGGGGGACCGTCGGCGCGACACCACCGCGTCACATGCGGGCGTAGCGGGCCATGACGAAGCTGTACAGCCCGTACGACGCGATCCCGACTCCCGCCGCCACCAGCAGGAACTGCCCGAACGGAGCCTCACCCAAGGTCTTCACCGCGCCGTCGATGCCGGTGGCCCTGGACGGGTCCGACCGCAGCGTCGCGACGATCACCAGGATCCCGGCGCCGACGATGACGAGCCCCTTGGCGACGTAGCCGACGACCCCGAGCAGTTCGACGGCCGCCCCACCCGACGTCCTCAGGTCGTCGAGAAAGTTCTTCGACGCCCCCTTGTACACGTGATAGCCCCCGATCGCGATCGCGATCAGCCCCACCACGACCAGCACCGCCTTTCCCCCATCCGACTCCATGAGGCGGGCACTCAGGCCCGCGTTCTGTTCCCCGCTGGATTTGCCGCTTCCCCGCGCGAACCGGAATGCGGAGTACGCGAACGCGAAGTAGACGACTGCCAGTCCGAATGCCTTGGCCCGGTCGAGGAGCGACGCACCCTCCCGCGGCGTGGTCTCGGTCGCGTGCGGTCCGATCACGGTTTCCGCGAGACGCCACAGTCCCATCGCGACGAAGACGACAACACCGATCCAGAGCACGATCGCGCCGCCCGTGGTCGAGGCCAGCGTGCCCAGTGCCCCCGACTGGTCGGCGGTGCCGCCGCCACCGAACGCCAGCCGGACGACGACGTACCCGATCAGTAGGTGCACGAACCCGCTCATCACGTGCCCGCCACGCGCCGCCCGTTCGAAGGCGGTGCTGTCGGTGGCCCTGTCGACCGCGCGATTGACGGCATTCTCGGTCATGATCCGCCCCTGGGTTGTCGGGATCCGACGCCGCCGTCCGGCAGCGCGAACTCTGACGTGATTACCCCCGGCGCGGACCGATCATGCCTGGCTCGGGCTCACGCCAGGCGCCCGAATCCCACCACCGCGGAGTCCTCCGCCCAGTCGATCGTGTGGACGCGGATCTTGCCGAACTCGTTTCCGCCGACGGTGGTCGCGGTGTCCCCGTCGACGGCGACGACGACATTGGTGTGCTGGCCCACCCAACTGGAGTTGTCGTAGAGCACGACGTCACCGACGACGGGACGGTAGCCGCCGCCAACCGGCTCGAACCGGTCCTCCGACTGGTAGTACTCCTGCAGCGTGTACACGCCGGGGATGCGCCAGTGCCCGGAGTTCGGGTTCGACAGCGGCTGCCCCGCCTCCCGCATGATCCAGCTGACGAAGTCCGCGCACCACGGCTCCTTCACACCCTCGGAGTAGAACGTCCCCGGCCGCTGGGCGTCGTGTTCGGCCTCGAGCAGGTCCACGACCGCGACCTGCTGCGCGGACAGCGCGCCGCGGTCCACGTCGGGGAAGCCGGTGGTGTCCCACGGCAGGTAGCGGCTGGGCACCGCCCACAGCACGCCCACGACGAGCACTGCGAGGAGCGAGACGGCAGCGGCGGTCCACACGAGCGCGCGGCGGCGGGTGCGGGTCGGGGTGGGCGTCGTCATGGCACCCAACATAGCCAGACAGACGAGTGTGGGACCCCTCCCGACATCCGGGAGGGGTCCCACACTTCGTCACGTGAGAAGTCGGTCAGCTCTTGGCGTGCCGTCCGGCTCGGCTCTCGTAGTCGGCCCGGTCCTCGAGCTCGTCGATCTCGGAGATCAGCTCGGCGTCGGCACCGCCGACGGACAGGACGTCGGCCGCACCCTGCGCGGCCCGCTCGGCCTCGAGCTGCTCGATGCCGCTGTGGGTCTTGAGCGCGACCTCCTTGAGGAACGCGATCGCGACGAGGCTGAGCAGAGCGAGGATGCCGGAGATCAGGAACACCCGGGCGGTCGCGTCACCGTAGGCGCCACGCACGATCGCGGAGATCGGTGCGGGCAGCTCCTTCAGGTTCGACAGCCCGGCCCCGGAGCCGCCGGCCTGGCTCATGTCGACACCGGCCGCGACGAGACCCTTGGCGATCAGGTCCGACACGTGCGTGGACAGGACCGCGCCGAGCACCGAGACGCCGGCCGCACCGCCGAGCGAACGGAAGAACGCCACGGTGGCGGTGGCCGAACCGAGGTCCGTCGGCGCGACGTTGTTCTGCACCGGCAGAACCAGGTTCTGCATGGTCATGCCCATGCCGGCGCCGAGAATGAACAGGTAAACCCCGATCAGGACCATGTTGGTCTCGTGGTCGGTGGTCGACAGCAGCAGGAAGCCGGCGGCCATGCCGATCGCACCGACGATCAGGAAGCGCTTCCACTTGCCGAACTTGGTGATCAGCGAGCCGGAGATCGTCGCCGAGAGCATCGACCCGATCACCATCGGCAGGGTCAGCAGACCGGCCGCGGTCGGCGAGTAACCACGCGCGATCTGGAAGTACTGGCCGAGGAACACGGCGCCACCGAACATCGCGACACCGACGGCGATGCTGGCGAGGGTGGCCAGCGTCATGGTGCGGTCCCGGAACAGGCGCAGCGGGACGACCGGATCCTTGGCCTTGGTCTCGGCGAAGATCGCCAGGCCGAGCAGCACGACGCCGGCGGCGACGAGCTCGTAGGAGGTGGCCGAGGCCCAGGCGAAGTTCTTGCCGGCCAGGGTGACCCAGATGAGCAGCACGCTCACGCCCGCGGCGATCAGGGTGGCGCCGACGTAGTCGATCTTCACCTCCCGCTTGACGACGGGCAGGTTCAGCGTGCGGCCGATGACGACGAGCGCGATCACGGCGAGGGGTGCACCGACGAAGAAGCACCAGCGCCAGCCGAGCCAGCTGGTGTCGACGATCACGCCGCCGATCAGCGGTCCGGCGACGGTCGCGACGGCCATCACCGCGGCCATCGGTCCCTGGTAGCGGCCGCGCTCACGCGGGCTGAACATCGCGGCGATGATGATCATGCCGAGCGCCTGCAGGCCACCGAGGCCCAGGCCCTGGATGACGCGGAAGCCGATCAGCATCGGCACGCTCGACGACAGGCCGGCGAGGACCGAGCCGAGGGTGAACAGCAGCAGCGACAGCTGGATCAGCAGCTTCTTGCTGACGAGGTCGGCGAACTTGCCCCAGATCGGGGTGGTCGCGGTCGAGGCCAGCAGCGTCGCGGTGACGACCCAGGTGTACTGGTCCTGGGTACCGTGCAACTCGGTGATGATCGTGGGCAGCGCGTTCGACACGATCGTCGACGACAGGAACGCGACGAACATACCCAGCAGCAGGCCGACGAGGGCCTCCATCTTCTGCTTGTGCGTCATCCCGCCCACCGACTCGTCGCCGAGAGCTGGTGGACTGTCCGGAGACGTCGACGAACTCATGTTCACTCCTTTTGAGAAATAGGTCCGCGCGGTACGCGCGGAAAACAAGTGCGGCCGACGTCGGGCGCCGGCCGGGGAAGACGATGCGCGCGGATCAGTGCGCGCCGGTCACCGGGCTCGGAACGGAGCCGACCGCGCCGCGAAGCCGATCCAGGCGAGCGGTGAGGTCGTCGACCTCCTCGTCGGTCCAGTCGGCCATCGCCGACCGGGCCCACTCGAGCATGACCTCTCGGTGCACCTGCAGGGCGTTGGCTCCCTCCTCCGACAGCGTCAGCAGGGAGGCCCTGCCGTCGAGCGGATCGGGGGTGCGCACCACGTATCCCAGCGACTCGGCGTGCGCGATCTGCCTACTGAGCGCGGACTGCGTCACCCGCAGATCCTCCGCCAGCATGCTCGGACGGTTGCCCTCCGCGCAGGCGATGTGCGCCAGCAGAGCCCCCAGCGGCGGCGGCAGCATTCCACGATGCGAACCCCGTGCCGCGACGGTGCGGGCTTGCCGGACCAGACCACGCATCGACTCGATCAGATTCGACGCGGACTCCGGACTGACCATCTCACCCTCCATTAGTTGATGGTTGCAACCATAAACCCAGTTGATTGCATCCAGCAACTATCTGGGGTGTGACCCTCACCCCACCTCGTTGCCGAGCCTGCGCAGCAGGGCCGACAGCGTCCGCAGGTCGGCGGGATCCCACTGGCCCAGCGTCCGCCGCCACTGCGAGACCCGCTCGTCCCGCTGGGCAACGAGCCGCGTCCGGCCGTCGGCGGTCAACTCGACCAGCTTCGCGCGCGCGTCGGACGGGTCCGGGATCCGGCGCACCAGGCTCAACCGGGTCAGCGCGTCGATCTGCCGGCTGAGCGTGGACTTCTCCAGGCCGAGCGTGGCGATCAACGTCGCCATCGGCACAGCGTCGTCGTTCCGGGTCAGCAGCATCAGCAGGGGGTAGCAGGCCGGATCGAGCTTCGGGTCGATCTCGTGCGCCCGCTCCCTGGAGCTGACGCTGCCACGGCGCCACATGTCCACCAGCTCGACCTCGAGCTCCGCGATCGGATCCGGTCCCACGTTGCCAGCACTCCTTCACTCACCCGACGCCCGACGAGCCCGACGCCGCACCCGCGACCATCCAACCAGGCGCGACCGGGGCGCGCCGAACCCTTCACCTGCGACCTCCACCGATGGAAGATGGTCCACAACCCCATGTTTTGCGGAACACCGGGAGGCAGCCGTGGATCCACTGGTCGCGATCGCCCAGGGCACCGTGCTGGGCACCTCACAGGGCGGCGTCGTTTCGTTCAAGGGCATGCCGTACGCCGCCCCGCCAGTCGGCGAGCACCGGTTCGCCGCACCCTCTCCCCCACCCCACTGGGACGGGGTTCGCCGGGCGACCGAGTTCGGGCCGACCGCACCCAAACCCCCCTACCCCAGCCCGCTCGATCGACTGCTCCCCGAGCCGGACCACCCCGGCGACGACTTCCTGAACCTGAATGTGTGGACCCCGAGCCTCGAGGGCCGGGCCCCGGTCCTCGTCTGGATCCACGGCGGCGCCTTCGTCAACGGCTCCGGCTCCGTCCCCGCCTACGACGGCAGCGCGTTCGCCCGCGACGGAATTGTCTGCGTCACAATTAATTACCGTCTCGGAGCCGAGGGGTTTCTGCTGATCGACGGGGCCCCGGCGAACCGCGGACTGCTCGACCAGATCGCGGCGCTGCGATGGGTCCGGGACAACATCGGTTGTTTCGGCGGCGACCCGGACCGGGTGACGATCGCCGGTGAGTCCGCGGGCGGGATGAGCGTGGTCACGCTGCTGTCGGCGCCGGCCGCGGCCGGGTTGTTCACCCGAGCGATTGCCCAGAGCGGCGCAGGCCACCACGTGATGGCCGCCGAGACCGCGAAGAAGGTGACGGCGGCGGTCGCGGACCTGCTCGCGGTGCCACCCACCCTGGCGGGCCTCTCGACGGTGGCTCCGACAGACCTGGTCGACGCGCAGGCGACGGTGTCGGCGCGGATCGCCCGCGAACCCAACCCCGCGGTGTGGGACGAGATCGCCACCGACTCGATGGCGTTCGAGCCATGCCTGGACGGCGAGGTGCTCACCACCCGGCCGATCGACGCCCTCGCCGCGGGCGCCGGAACCGATGTGGACGTGCTCGTCGGCAGCAACGCCGACGAGCACACGCTCTTCCTGATGCCCAGTGGCGTCGCCGACTTCCTGCACGAGGACGTGCTCGCCCTCGCCGCGACCGGACTGGGCCTCGATCCGGATGCCGCGGTGGCGCTCTACCGGCAGGACCGCCACGGGGCGACCCCGGGCGAGGTGCTGGCCGCGGTGCTGCGCGACCGCACGTTCTGGATCCCCGCGATTCGCGTGGCCGAGGCCCGTTCCGCCCATGCCGCGGACACCTTCGTTTACGAATTCACTTGGCGGACTCCACAGCTGGACGGCCGACTGGGCTCCACCCACGCGCTCGAGATCGGTTTCGTGTTCGACACCCTGCACGGACCAGACCTCGAGCCGCTGACCGGGCCGCACCCGCCGCAGGATCTCGCCGACGAGATGCACCGCGCCTGGGTGGACTTCGTGCGCACCGGCGACCCGGGATGGCCCGCGTACGGCGCCGATCGCACCGTGCGCGTCTTCGGCGGCGACGCCGAGCACGTGAAGGACCCCCGCCCCGAGCTGCGCGCGCTCTGGCACGGGATTCGCTGAGCCTCCACGACCACCGGCACGGACCCGCACCGCACTCGGCGGCGCGGTCCGGCGGTCGTGTCCACCCACCCGACCGGGGCCGGCCGACTCCTTGACGTTACCCAGGCCACAACTTATTGTAGCGATCACTCCAAATGTGTGGACTACGAAATGAGAGCCTCGACGTGAGCGAGCACCCCGTCTACGACGTCGCCATCGTGGGATACGGCCCCACCGGTGTCACCGCAGCCAACCTCCTCGGACAAGCTGGACTGAATGTGCTTGTCGTCGAACGAGATCCGGACATCTACGCGAGAGCACGCGCGATCTCCACCGACGAGGAGGTGCTGCGCATCTGGCAGCAGGTCGGGCTCGCCGACCGCCTCGACGCGGACATGCTCGAAGGCGGCACGGTTGCGTTCGTCGACGCCGCTGGGCGGCCGTTCTCCGAGGTCCAGGCCGTTTCCCATGGCTGCGGCCATGCCCCGCAGCAGTTCATCTACCAGCCCGCGATGGAGCAGGTTCTCCGGGACGGCGTGGACCGATTCCCCAACGTCGAGGTCAGATCGGGCCACGAGTGTCTGCGCCTGATCCAGAACCCGGATGACGTGACCCTGATGCTGGCGGACCTCGAGACCGATTCCTTCGTGCGTGAACGTGCCCGCTACGTGATCGCCGCGGACGGCGGGTCGAGCCCCACCCGCGGCCAGCTCGGCATCGGCTACGAGGGCAGGACATTCGGCGAACGCTGGGTGGTGATCGACACGGAGGTCCTCCAGGAGTGGCCGGGACACGACCGACTCCGGTTCCACTGCAACCCGGCCCGCCCCACTGTCGACTGCCCCACCCCGCTCGGCCATCACCGCTGGGAATTCCCGGTCCGCGACGGCGAGGACGAAAAGGAACTGTCCACGGACGCGGCGATCTGGCGGATCCTGCGCGGCCAGGGCATCACCGAGCGGAACGTGAAGATCCTGCGCGCGGTCGTCTACAGCCACCACGTGCGTTTCGCCGACCGGTGGCGCGTCGGCCGGATCTTCCTCGCCGGCGACTCCGCGCACGCCATGCCGCCGTGGATCGGCCAGGGCATGTCGGCGGGTGTCCGTGACGCGGCGAACCTGTGCTGGAAACTCGAGGCAGTGCTGCGCGGCTCGCTCCCCGAGTCCGTGCTCGACACCTACCAGACCGAGCGGATGCCGCACGTCCGGGAGGTCACCCGCCGGGCGGTGAACACCGGCCGGCTGATCGTCGAGCGCCGCCCGTGGGTGGCCACGATGAGAAACCACACGATGCGTGCACTGTCGAAGATCCCCGGGTTCACCGACTTCGCGATCGAGCACCTGTGGATCCCGGAGGCGCACTACCCGAAGGGATTCCGATCCGGAGGCAAGGGCGCCGCGCTCGGGCGGCAGATTCCGCAGCCGTGGGTCACGGCGGCGGGGCAGGACCGACCGCAACGCCTCGACGACATCCTCGGGCAGCAGTGGACGATCCTGCATCTGGGTCCGCGGCGACCGCAACCGTCCTGGGACGCGGGCGGTGTCCGCTCCCTCGAGATCCGTCCACCGGGCTCGGCCTCGGGCGGCGGACTGGTCGACGCGGCGGGCACCCTCACCACCTGGATGCACGATCACGACGCCGACGTCCTCGCGGTTCGGCCCGACGGATTCGTCTATGCCGCAGGCTCTTCCGGACACCTGCCCGCGCCCCCTCCGGGCTTGCGCGTCCACCCGCACACCACGAACCACATGATCGGAGAAGACGCATGACCGCTGCAAAGCTGACCGAGCGGACCGTCACCACGGCCGACGGTAAGGAGATCTTCTACGCCGAGACCGGCGCGGGACCGACCGTGCTGCTGCTGCACGGCGGCGGACCGGGGGCGTCCGGGGTGTCCAACTACTCGCGGAACATCGCCGCTCTCGCGGCCGATTTCCGGGTGATCGTGCCGGACCTGCCCGGCTACGGCCGCTCGTACAAGGGCATCGACAAGGGCGATCCGTTCCGGGCGCTGGCGGACGGCATCCGCGGACTCATG
The DNA here is from genome assembly GCF_053589375.1 of Rhodococcus sp. NPDC003348. Lineage (NCBI taxonomy): Bacteria > Bacillati > Actinomycetota > Actinomycetes > Mycobacteriales > Nocardiaceae > Rhodococcus > Rhodococcus sp. NPDC003348. Next base: position 37,168 of record NZ_JBSFRT010000005.1, on the reverse strand, counting down.
GACGTCCTCGGCGTCGAGCAGGCCGACCTCGTCGGCAACTCCTACGGCGGCGCGTGCGCGCTGCGCCTCGCGCTGGACACCCCGGAGCGGGTGCGCCGCATGGTGCTGATGGGGCCCGGCGGAATCGGTACCACGCGTGGGGTTCCGACGGCGGGACTGCAGTGCCTGCTCGGGTACTACGGCGGTGACGGCCCGTCTCGGGAGAAGCTCGAGCGGTTCATCCGCGACTACCTCGTGTACGACGATCATCTTCTTCCCGACGAGGTGATCGACGAGCGCTACGCCGCGAGCATCGATCCCGAGGTCGTCGCGAACCCGCCGCTGCGCCGGCCGTCCGGTCCGACCGCTCTGCGGACCATGGTGCGCATGGACTTCACGCGCGACAAGCGACTGCGCTCGCTGGCGACGCCGACGCTCGTGGTCTGGGGTGCGGAGGACAAGGTCAACAAGCCGAGCGGCGGCACGACCCTCGCGAAGACGATGCCGAACTGCGATCTGCTCTCGGTGGCGAACACCGGGCACTGGGTGCAGTGGGAACGCTCCGGCCTGTTCAACGCCGTCACCCGCGCCTTCCTCACCGAGGAGCGTCCGTGACCGCCTCCGTCTTCGGCAACGTCCACCTCGGTTACGTCGCGATCGAGACCGCGAAGTTCTCGGACTGGCGGCGATTCGGCGCGGACGCGATCGGGATGCACGTCGACAGCCTCGACGCGCGCACGATGCGTTTTCGCATGGACGACCACGAGTGCCGGTTCCTGCTGCGCCGCGGCCCCGGGGAGGACGTGACCGCGTTCGGCTGGCAGGTCGACGACCACGAGTCCTTCGACCGCATCGTGGCCCGCGTGGCGGCGGCCGGCGTGCCGATCCGCGAGTGCAACGCGGAGGACTGCGCGCTGCGCGGTGTCGAGCGTCTGCTCCGCTTCCCGGGGCCGAAAGGCATTGCGCAGGAGATCTTCACCACTGCCCGACTGAGCGCAGCCCCGCTGCGCGCCACGTCGAGTTTCGTCACCGGCGAGGCGGGCCTGGGTCATGTCGCGATCACGTCGACGAGGCCGACGCAGATGCGCGCCTATTTCACCGCGGTCTTCGACGCCCGGTTGTCGGACTACATCGACGAGCGGATGAGCGGTGTGCGGCTGAAGGCCAGGTTCCTGCGGGTCAACGAACGCCACCACTCGGTCGCGATCGCGTCGGTGCGCGGCGTGTCGATGGACCCGGTCCGGACCAGTATCCAGCACGTCAACGTGCAGGTCACAACCCTCGACGAGATGGTCGCCGCGTACCAGCGGGTGACGGAGCTGGGCTTCCCGATGATGTGGGAAATCGGCCAGCACACAAACGACCGGGAGTTGTCGTTCTACGCGGGTACGCCGTCGGGTTTCGAGTGGGAGGTGGGCTGGAACCCGATCGTCGTCGACGAGTCGACGTGGGAACCGACGACTCATCAGGGGTTCAGCATCTGGGGCCACAAGCGTGAGGGCGAGACCATCGCGTACAAGCTCGCACAGTTCCGCCGGGGGCTGGCGTCGCTGACCGAGCGCGAGAAGTGGGTGCCCGCCCTGTCCGGCAACGGAATTGCGGATTACGGGCCGCAGGGCTGAACGAAAACCAGGGCTGAAGAACCAGAGCTACCGAGAACCGGAACGGACAACAGGGGTTTGACCATGGAGAAGTCCATCATCGTCGCAGGCGCCGGCCCCGTCGGCACCTGCCTCGCCATCGATGCCGCGATGCGCGGCGTCGACGTCGTCGTTCTCGAATCCCGCGGGGCGGACGCTCCGCCGGACGCGAAATGCAACACCATTGCCGCGCGCACCATGGAGACGTTCCGCCGTTTCGGGATCGCGGATCAGGTGCGGGCGGCCGGCCTGCCCGACGACTATCCGACCGACACCGTCTACACCACCAGCTTCGCCGGCCCCGAACTGACTCGGATCGTCATGCCGTCCCGCGCCGAGCGCACCCTCCCCGGATTCCACGACAGCGACTGGCCGACACCGGAGTCCATGGTGCGCGAGAGCCAGCTCTGGCTCGAGCCGATCCTGCGCGGCAAGTTGACCTCGCTCCCCAATGTGCGCTTCCTGCCGCGCACCGAACTCGTCGGCTACCGCCAGGACGACGACGGCGTGACCGTTCACTGCCGCGCCCTCGAGGAGGACCGCACCTTCGACCTTCGGGCCGCCTATCTCGCCGGTTGTGACGGCGGGTCGAGCCGGGTCCGTAAGGAGATGGGGGTGAAACTCGCCGGCGACGCCGAAATCGCTCGCACACGCACGAGTCTGGTGCGTTCGAAGGAGATCAAGGGACTGCTCGGCGACCGCCGCCCGGCGTGGATGAGCTGGGTGGTAAACGACAGGGTCCGCGGCAATGTCGTCGCGATCGACGGCGAGGAACTCTGGCTGGTCCATCGCGCACTGCCCGCCGGCGAGGAGGATTTCGGCGCGCTCGACTCCGACCGGTCGATCCGCGAGGTGCTGGGCGTGGGACCCGATTTCCCCTTCGAGGTTGTCCGTCACGAGGATTGGATTGGCCGCCGGCTCGTCGCCGAACGATTCCGCGATCGCCGTGTCTTCATCGCCGGTGATGCCGCACACCTCTGGGTGCCCTTCGCGGGCTACGGCATGAATGCGGGTATCGCCGACGCGATGAACCTCTCCTGGCTGCTGTGCGCGGTCGTCAAGGGATGGGCCGACCCCGCCATCATCGATGCCTACGAGGCCGAACGCCTTCCGATCACCGACCAGGTCTCGCGTTTCGCCATGTCCAAGCTCGAGGAGAACGCCGCCGCGATGTCGGAGCGGTCGGCACCGAAGATCCTGAGCGCACCGAATCTCGTCGGGCGCCTGTTGCGCAGGCGCCTCGGCCGGAAACTGTTCGCAATCAACCTCGCGCAGATGTCGCCCGAGGGCCTCAACTTCGGCTACTACTACGACAGTTCGCCCATCATCGTCGGCGACGGCGAGCCCGCTCCGGTGTACGACATGGGTAAGCATGTCGCCTCGACCGTTCCGGGCTGCCGACTGCCGCACTTCCGGATCGGCACCGAGAGCATCCTCGATCTCCTCGGACCGGACTACACACTCATCCGCTTCGATCGCACCGTCGATGTCTCCGCGATCGAGGACGGCAGGCTGCCCGTGAAGGTCGTCGATGCCGAGCCGCTTCCGCATCCGGCCTTCCGGCACAAGCTGCTGATCGTCCGCGCCGACAGCCATGTCGCGTGGCGTGCGGATTCGCTTCCCCAGGACCTCGATCCGCTGGTGAACCGCCTACGGGGAAAGGTGGTCGCACACCCATAATCAGCCCACGACCAGCCCCGATACTCTTGTCCCATGAGCGAGCAGCGATCCGTCAAGCCGAACAAGCGCGGGGCGCGCTCGCGGGAACTCGTGCTCGACACCGCCGAGCGGCTGATGGCCGAGCACGGCTACGAGGCCGTGTCGGTCTCGCAGCTCGTCAGCGAGGCCTCGATCCCCCTCAGTTCGATCTACCACTACTTCGGGTCGAAGGACGGGGTGCTGCTCGGGGTGATGGAACGCGGCGCGCGACGGTTCTTCGCCGCCATGCCCGATGTTGCCGCCATGCGCGCAGATCCGGGACTACCCGAGGATCCCGAGGCAAGACTTCGGGTCATGCTCGGCGCGCTGACCACGGAACTCGATCGCCAGCCCGACTTCCTGCGCCTGGTGACGGTGATGACGATGCAGCCGCCGACCGGCGAGGCCGAGCGGGCGCTCGAGGTGGTGCGCCGGGTGCGGGCGACCGCGATCGAACTGCTGTGCCGTGTCGGCTCCGTGGCGTTCGGGCTCGACGCCGACGATCCCGTAGCACTGACACTCTCGCGCTTCGCGCTGAGCACGATCGACGGCACCATCCTCGCCCAGCGGGCGGAGGGCATCGCGGCCGAGGAGATCCTGGCGCACCTCCCGACCGCGATCGTCGCCCTGCACGCGACGCTCACCGCCTGACGGGGACGAACCACCGGAACCGCCCGGGCGGCGACGCGGTCCGATCCGTAGTGGTCAGCGGGTACCGCTGAGCCCTCCGTCCACCGGGATCACCGTCCCGGTGAGGTAGGCACCGGCCCGCGACGACAGGAAGATCGCGGTGCCCGCGATGTCCTCCGGGGTGCCGATACGCCCCAGCGGGACGCTGCCCTCCACTGCCGACTTCAACTCGGGATCGTCGAGGAGGAAGGCAGTCATCTTCGACGGGAACGGTCCCGGCGCAACGGCGTTGACGGTGATGTGCTCGGCGGCCAGCGTCTGCGCGAGCTTGCGGGTGAGCATGTGCACCGCGGCCTTGGACGCCCCGTACGAGAAGTTCTCCGTGCCCGAGACCACCAGCCCGTCGATCGACCCGACGTTGATCACCCGTGCCGGGTCGTCCGCGCTCGCCGCGACCCGCAACTGGGGCAGCAACGCCTGCGTCAACGCGAACACCGACGTGACGTTGAGTCCGAGGATCTTGTCGAACCCGGAGGCGGGGAATTCGTCGACCGGCGCTCCCCAGGTGGCGCCCGCGTTGTTGACCAGCACGTCCACCCGGTCGAAGGTCCGCGCCACGAACGCGGCGAGGTCCGCCACGCCCTCCGCGGTACTCAGGTCCGCGGGATGGGCGACCACGTCGCCGGCCGCGGACAGCTCGCCGGCCGCCGACTCGCACGCGTCCGCCTTCCGGGACGAGATGATCACCCGTGCACCGGCTTCGGCGAAGCCCTTCGCGATCATCAGGCCGATGCCGCGGGTGCCACCGGTGACGACGACGGTCTTGCCGACGACATCGAACAGACCGGTCATGATGCGACCGCTTCGGGCATGAGGACTCCGTTTCGTGTGGTGTGGTGACGTGATCAGGGCTGGAAGACCAGGCGACCGACGGTGCTTCCGTCGCCGAGCCGCGCGACGCCGTCGGCGACGTCGGTGAGGGCCAGACGCTCGCCGATCAGCGGCTTGAGCAGGCCCTCGTCGGCGAGCCGGGTCAGCTCGGTGTGGCAGTCGTCGATGATCGCCGGGTTCTTCGCCTGGTACAGGCCCCAGTGCAGGCCGACGATCGAGTAGTTCTTGATCAGCGCGTGGTTCAGTGCCGGTTGCGGGATGGTGCCGCCGGCGAACCCGATGACCACGATGCGGCCCTCGAAGGCGATGCACTTGGTCGAACCGGCGTAGGCGTCGCCGCCGACCGGGTCGAAGACGATGTCGGCGCCGTGGCCGCCGGTGAACTCCTTGACCGCCCCCACGAAGTCCTCGGAGCGCCGGTCGACAACCAGGTCCGCGCCGAGTTCCTTGGCATACCGGGCCTTCTCGGGCCCACCGACCACGCCGATCACCTTTGCACCTGCGGCCTTGCCGAGCTGCACGGCGGCGCTGCCCACGCCACCGGCGGCGGCGTGCACGAGCAGGTGGTCGCCCTCCACGATCCGGGTGCGGCGGTGCAGCGCGAACCACGCCGTCTGGTAACCGATGGTCAGGGCCGCGGCCTCGGCATCGTCGAGGGCCTGCGGCGCCGGGAACACGCAGGCCTGGTCCATCACCGCGTACTCGGCGAACGCGCCGCCCGGCAACGTCGCCGTACCGACCACGCGGTCACCGACCGCGGCACGCGTGACGCCGGCGCCGACGGCCACGACCTCGCCGCACAACTCGACACCCGGTGTGAACGGCAGCGGCGGCTTGACCTGGTACTCGCCGCGGCACAGCAGCACGTCCGGGAAGTTCGCCGGAGCGGCGAGCACCCTCACCAGTACCCGGCCGTCACCGGCGGTCGGTTCGGCGACGTCCTCGAGCTTCAGGACGTCGCGTGGCTCGCCGAGTTCGTTGACGCGCCATGCCTTCATGATGTTTCTCCTGACGGGTGTGGGGGGGTGGATCGAACCTACTCGGCGGAAGGCCGGATCGGCGCGGTCCGGGTCAGTCCCTCGGTCCGCCGGCGACGTAGATGACCTGACCGGACACGAATCCGGCGCCATCGCCGGCGAGGAAGGCGGCGGTGTTGGCGATGTCCTCCGGCTGGCCGACGCGGCCGACCGGGATCTCCGCGGCGGCGGCCCTCTTCATGTCCTCGAAGTCGACTCCCACCCGCGCGGCGGTGGCGGCGGTCATCTCGGTCTCGATGAAACCGGGAGCGATCGCGTTGGCGGTGACACCGTAACGGCCCAGCTCGATCGCGAGGGTCTTGGTGAAGCCCTGCACACCGGCCTTCGCGGCCGAGTAGTTGGCCTGGCCCCGGTTGCCGAGCGCCGAGACGCTGGACAGGTTGACGATGCGGCCGAACTTGGCCTCCACCATGTACTTCTGGGTGGCACGGGTCATCAGGAACGCGCCGCGCAGGTGCACGTTCATCACCGAGTCCCAGTCCTCGACCGTCATCTTGAACAGCATGTTGTCCCGCGTGATGCCGGCGTTGTTGACCAGCACGGTCGGTGCCCCGAGTTCGGCGGCGACCCGCTCGACGGCGGCCTCGACCGACGCCTCGTCGGCAACGTTCGCGCCGACGGCCAGCGCCGTACCGCCCGCGGCCTCGATGGCGTCGACGGTGCCGACGCATGCGGACTCGTCGAGGTCGACCACCGCCACGGCAAAGCCGTCGGCAGCGAGCTTCTTGGCGACGGCGGCGCCGATACCCCGCGCGCCACCGGTGACGATCGCGGTCCTACGTTCACTCATGTCGTGTCTCCTACGTGAAAATTGAGTGGGTGGATCTCGAAATGCTCTGGATGCCTGCCGCGTCAGCGATCTCGCGGGCCTTGTGCACGAGCGCGTCGATCCGCGCCGCCGTCCCGACGTCACCGAACCAGCGGGTCACAGCCGCCGGGTCGATCCCGACGACGTCCCGAACAGGCTCAGACACCGTGCGACGCTCCGCTCCGGTACATCGCGGCGTTGCCGAGGCGCTGGCCGCCGTCGATCACCATGGTCTCCCCCGTGATCCACGACGCCGCGTCGGAGGCGAGGAATGCGATCGCCGAGGCGATGTCGTCCGGCTCACCGATGCGGGCGAGCGCGGTCGACGACGCGACCAGCTCCTCGTGTTCCTTCCACAACGCCTCGGCCAGCTTCGTGCGCACCACCCCGGGCGCGACCGCGTTGACCCGAATCCTCGGGGACAGCTCCAGCGCCAGCTGCTTGGTCAGGTAGATCAGCGCGGCCTTCGACACGTTGTACAGGCCGATGTTCGCCTCGTGCCCGAGCCCGCCGATGGACGCCGTGTTGATCACCGATCCCCCGTGCTCGCCCATCCACGCCTCGACGGCGAGGCCGGTCCACAGCAACGGCGCCCAGAGGTTGACGTCCATGGTCTTCGCGAACCGGCCGTGATCCTGCGCGATCATCGGGCCGAACGCCGGATTGGTGCCCGCGTTGTTGACGAGAATGTCGACGCTGCCGAATCTTTCGAGGGTCACCTCGATGCAGCGCCGCGCCTGGTCCTCCTCCACCGCGTGCGCGCCGACACCGATCGCATTGCCGACGATCGAGGCCGCGGCCTCGTCGGCCGCCTCCTGCTTCCGTGAGGTCAGTACGACGTTGGCACCGGCCGAGGCGAGGGCCTGCGCGGCCGCCAGGCCGATGCCGCGGGAGGCGCCGGTGACGATCGCCGTCTTGCCGCTCAGGTCCTGGTTCGTCATGGATCAGAAGCCTTCCGGGCGCAGGTCGCGGTACCGACGCAGTTCGCGGCGGGCGATGGCGCGCTTGTGCACCTCGTCCGGCCCGTCCGCCAGGCGCAGGGTGCGCAGGTGCGCGTACGCCATGGCGAGCGGGAAGTCGTCGGTGACGCCGCCGCCGCCGTGCACCTGGATGGCGCGGTCGACGATCTTCAGCGCGATGTTCGGGGCGGCCACCTTGATCGCGGCGATCTCGGTCTGTGCCTCCTTGTTGCCGACGGTGTCCATCAGGTGGGCAGCCTTGAGGGTGAGCAGCCGGATCATCTCGATGTCGATGCGCGCCTCGGCGATCCAGTCCTGGATGTTGGCGTTGTCGGCGACCGGCTTCCCGAAGGTGACCCGGGACTGCGCGCGCTTGCACATCAGTTCCAGCGCACGTTCGGCCATGCCGATGGCGCGCATGCAGTGGTGGATGCGGCCCGGGCCGAGGCGGGCCTGGCTGATCGCGAAGCCCTCACCCTCGCCCTTGAGCACGTCCTTGGCCGGTACCCGGACGTCGGTGAAGTCGATCTCGGCGTGCCCCTCGCGGTCCTGGTAGCCGAAGACGGGCAGGCCACGCATCACGGTGACGCCGGGGGCGTCGATCGGCACGACCATCATCGACTGCTGCCGGTGCGGCGCCGCGGCGGGATCGGTCTTGCCCATCACGATCATGACCTTGCAGTTCTGGTGCAGGGCGTTGGACGCGAACCACTTCCGGCCGTTGAGGACGTACTCCTCGCCGTCCTTGACCATCGACAGCTCGACGTTGGTCGCGTCGGAGCTGGCGACGGCCGGCTCGGTCATCGCGAACGCGGACGCCATGGTGCCGTCCAGGAGCGGCTTCAGGTACTTCTCCCTGTGCTCCTCGGTGCCGAAGAGTTCGAGCACCTCCATGTTGCCGGTGTCGGGGGCGTTGCAGTTGCAGGCCTCGGACGCGAGATGGCTGCGGCCCATGATCTCGGCAAGCGGCGCGTACTCGAGGTTGGTCAGTCCGGCGCCGGTGCCGGGGTGCGGGTGGAAGAGGTTCCACAGTCCCCGCTGCTTCGCCTCTGCTTTGAGTTCCTCCAGGATCGGCGGCTGGAAGTGCGGGTTGCCGGAGGCACGCATCTGCTCCTCGTACACGGCTTCGGCCGGGTAGACGTGCGTCTCCATGAATTCCAGCAGGTCCTTCTGCAGCTGCTGGGCGCGTTCCGAGATGTCGAACATGGACATGAGAACTCCTGAGGGGTGGGGCGGGAGGATTCGGGGTTCGGGGCTCGCGGCCCTCCGTGAACCCCGATGTGGTCATCCCTGGTTCTGGAGGGAGGCCTGGTAGCGGCGCATGCCGCGCAGCCAGCGGTCGTAGTCGGCGCCCTTGTGCCGGTACATGTCCAGCACCTGCGGGTGCGGCAGGATCAGGAAGCGCTCCTCATCGATGGCGGCGAGGGTGTCGGCGGCCACCTGGGCGGGCTCGAGCACCTCGCCCGCGGAGGTGACGGCCTTCGCGGCGGTCGCGGCGAGGCCGTCCGCGGCGTCCTCGTCGGGGAACAGGAGCTTGGTGTTGACGCCCTGCGGGCACAGGCAGCTGACCTTCACGCCTTGATCTCCGTAGGTGACGCTGAGCCATTCGGCGAAGCCGATGGCGGCATGCTTGGTGACCGCGTAGGCGGCCGCACCGATCTGGGTCAGCAGGCCCGCCGCGGAGGCGGTACTGACGAAGTAGCCCTCGCCGCGCTCGACCCAGCCCGGCACCAGCTGCTGGGCGGCACGGATGTGGGCACGCAGGTTGATGTCGAGCGCCAGGTCCCAGGCGGCCTCGTCCGCGTCGAGCCCGGGCGCGCCGGTGATACCCGCGTTCGCGAAGTACAGGTCGACCGGACCGAACTCCTTCTCCGCCAACGCGATCAGTCCGCGGATGGCCTCGGCGTCCGCGACATCGACTCCCGCCGCGACCGCGGCACCCGAATGGTGGGCGTTGATCCCGTCCGCGACCCGATCCGCGGCGACACCGTCGAGGTCCGCAACGACGACGCGCGCCCCCGAGCTGGCGAGCGCCTGCGCGATCGCGCCACCGATCCCCCCGCCGCCACCGGTGACGACGGCAACCCTGCCTGCAACCTTCACTGACGTGCCCCGCTTTCGTTTCGCTGATGAGGACGCGACCGACCGATGGACGTGATCCAGGTCTCCCCCTCTGTATAATTGAATCCGGCGTCAGGTTCAAGCCCAAGCCGGGGCCCCGGCCCGGCGGCCACACGACGTCCCGAATGCAAACAAGCGACTTCCAGGGAGAAACATGGACACCACCACCGTTCCCGTCCGCCCGAACACGGCCGCCGATCTGACCGCACTCGTCGGCAGGGAGCTCGGCCCGACCGAGTGGTACGAGGTCACCCAGGAGCGCGTCAACGCGTTCGCGGACGCGACCGGCGACCATCAGTGGATCCACGTCGACCCGGAGAAGGCCGCGGCGAGCCCGCTCGGCGGCACCATCGCGCACGGCCTGTTCAGCCTCTCCCTCGGCCCGTACCTGTCGAGCCGGCTGCTCGCGTTCGACGGATTCACCCACGGCCTGAACTACGGCTACAACAAGGTTCGCTTCCCGGCCCCGGTGCCGGTGGGCTCGCGGATTCGCATGCGCGTCACCGTCGTGTCCGCCGACGAGGTTCCCGGCGGGATCCAGGTCACCACCAGCCAGGTGGTCGAGCGCGAGGGCTCCGACAAGCCGGTGATGGTCGCCGAGTCCATCGCCCGCGTCGCTGCCGCGTCCTGACCTACACACGGCCTCCCCGGCCGCGCCTCGAGCTCAGTCGCGGCCGGGGAACCGCAGGGCGTTCGCCCACAGTCTCGTGACGGTGAACACCAACGCCTCGAGGTCGTACGCCCCACCGTCTGCGGCCTCCCCCGACACGAACACCTCGTACGCCAGCCGGCTCACCATCCCGGACAGCGCTCGGGAGGCCGTCATCGGGTCGATCCCGGGATCGGCGATCGAACGCTCCTGCAGATCCGCGATGCCACGCGCGTTGCGGGCGATGAACGCCTCGGCGCGGTCGGTCCGGAACCGCCGGAACCCGGGATCGACGTGCGCGACCTGCTCCATCAGACCCATCAGCCTGGCGTTGCGCCGGTATGCCGTGAGATACGCCCGGTTACTCGCCTCGAGCACCGCGTAGGGATCGTCGGTGTCACGAACCCGCCCCATACCCGGGTGCATCATGTCCTGCCGCGCCTCGTCGAGCACTGCGGCGAAGATCTCCTCCCTGCCGGAGAAGTAGGTGTAGAAGGTGCCGGTCGCGCAGCCCGCCTCCTTCGTGATGTCCGTCAACCGGGCGTCCAGGTAGCCGTCCCGCTCGAACACGGCCCGCGCGGCGGCGACGAGCGCGGCCCGCGTCCGGGCACCGCGCCGGGTGGCGGGCGGTTCCCGCAGCTGCGGCGCCGACCCCGGACGGTCGCCGCGATCCCCTTCGGGTGCAGTCGTCTCCACCCCCTGGTTATACATGAAACCGACGTCAAGTTTGACTTGAGTTCCTGACCAACTCCGCATCGACGCCGCCATCGGGCATGCGGCCGGATGAAGCTCTCGAGACCCCGATGGAGCCCGGCCGTTCCGGATGCCCGCCCGCCACACCTTTTCCATACCGGGCGCCCGGTTGTTTTCCAGTTTCACAGGCTGGGCTGCCCGACCCTGGGTAGCCTTCCCCTCAAAGATCGAGAGACGATCCGGCCTTGCTCTCCGGACAGTCGCGACACGAAGTTCCCAGCACTGATCGATCTCACCATTGTCCCTGCGCCCGAACGGACTTGACGATGACAACGGTCGACGCCGCCACGGTCGCACTCGCATCCGAGGCACTGCACATCGCACCCGAGGCAACCTCCCTGTACCTGGCGGTCACGGAATGGGGCGAGGGCCCCGCCTGGGACACGATGCTGGTCGTCGCCGTCGGCACCCATGGCACCCTGGACGCGTTCGAACTCGATGCGAACACAATCGCGACGTTCGCCGCGACCCACCCACCGAACGGCGCCTGCACCATCGTCGTCGACATCGACCTTCTCGCCGCGGTCTTCCACAACGCAGCGAGTTCGTAGACCGGGGCCCGGAGCCCGCGTGGGCGATGACCGTCGCCGTATCGATCGGAACCCACGCGGCGGACTCGAGGCGGTGTCCGAGTGAGCTCCTCAGGCGAGAGCGCCTGCGCGACCCGCTTTCTCGCTACGAGGCCCGGTCCTCGGTGGGGATGCGCAGGGCATTGACCCACAGCCGGGTCGCGGTGGCGGTGAGCTCGCCGAGGTCGACCTTCCGGCCCTCGCTCATCGAATCGCCGGTCACGAAGTACCCGAACGCGAGGCGGCTGATCATCCCGGACAGCGCACGCGAGGCGAGCAACGGATCCAGTTCCGCGTCCGCCATTCCTCGCTTCTGCAGGGCCTCGATGCTGCGGGCGTTGCGGAACACGAAGGCATCCGCTCGCCGTTGCCGCAGCTTCCGGAACTCCGGGTCGATGCTGGCGACCTGCTCGAGCAGTGCCATCAGTTTGGCATTGCGCCTGTACGCCTCGAAGTACGCGCGGTTGCTCGCCTCGATGATCGCGGCCGGGTCGTCGTCGGCAGCGACGTGCGGCATGCCGGGGTGCATCATGTCCTCTTGCGCCAGCTCCAGCACCGCCGCGAAGATCTCCTCCTTGCTGGAGAAGTAGGTGTAGAAGGAGCCGGCCGAGCACTTCGCTTCCTTGGTGATGTCGATCAGCCGGGTGTCGAGGTAGCCCGCCCGCTCGAACACGGTGCGCGCGGCGGCGATCAGGGCCGACCGGGTGCGCAGACCACGCTCGGTGGCGGGGAGTTCACGGAGCAGCGCGGAGTTCGCCATCGACGGCGGCGCGTCCTCGTGTGCTTCCTTTGCTGCGGGTCGTGACATGGACACCTTTATAGCAACGCCGCGACCAGCGGCATTTCATCCACCCGTCGGTGCGCCCACCCGCCCGACCGGCACCCGAGCGTGCTGCGTGGCGATCACCGTCGGCGTCCGCGCCCCGGGGAAGCTCAGGTCACCGATGGATCCGCGCCGGCAGCCGACAGGGAAATCCGGATGCGAACCGCCCGCGCGTGGTCCACGATGATGGGCGCCCGCAAGAGAGTCCCCAGTCGAGTGACAGTGAGGCCCGCCCACGACACCCCAGTCCCCCACCCCGGCCGATGTCGTCGCGACCCTGCGCGCCGCGGGGTGCGTGTTCCCCGAGGACGAGGCACGCCTGCTGTTCGACGCCGCGCGCGACAGCGAGCACCTGACGGCGATGGTCGACGACCGTGTGTCGGGGCGGCCGCTCGAGCAGATCCTCGGCTGGGCCGAGTTCTACGGCCTGCGGATCGTGCTCGAACCGGGCGTCTTCGTACCTCGTCGTCGCACCGAGTTCCTGGTGCGCGAGGCCGCCCCCCTGCTGGCTCCCACCGGTTCCGTGGTAGTGGACCTGTGCTGCGGGTCGGGGGCGGTGGCCGCGGCGCTCGCATCGACCTCCAGGCCGATCATCCTGCACGCCAGCGACATCGATCCCGCCGCGGTGCGGTGCACGCAGCGCAACATCGCACCCGCCGCGGTGCACCACGGGGACCTGTACGAGGCGTTGCCGACGAGCCTGCGCGGGCGCGTCGACCTGCTGGCCGTGAACGCACCCTATGTGCCGTCCGACGCCATCGCGACGATGCCCCCGGAGGCGCGGCTACACGAACCGCACACCGCCCTCGACGGCGGCGTCGACGGCGTCGAGATCCACCGACGGGTGGCCGCGGGCGCACCGGAATGGCTGGCACCGGGCGGGCACCTCCTGATCGAGACCAGTGAGCATCAGGCCGACCTGACCGCCGCCGCGTGCGCACAGGCCGGTCTCACCCCACGGGTGACGCACTGCGCCGACTCGGGCGCAACCGTCGTCATCGCGCAGGCGCCCGCCGAGAACTCCCGACAACGCGCGTAGCCCGGATGCCGCGCCGGGTTCCGATCGTCCGCCGCAGGCACCGCGTCGAACCGACGATGCGCGCCGCGAGATGATTCACGGGTGGAACCCCTGATCGAACGGGCAGACTTCGACGACGAGAGCCTCGCGGTCTTTCTGCAAGCTCACCTGGACGACATCGCTCCCACCGCACCGGCGTCGAGCCAACACGCACTGGATCCGACCGAACTCAGGCATCCGTCCATCCGGCTCTGGGTCGTCCGACACCGCGGCAGGGTCGCCGCCACCGGCGCTCTCGCCCGGCTCGGCGCGGGCCACGAGGAGCTCAAGAGCATGCGGACCGCACCCGAACTGCGTGGCCGGGGAATCGCGCGCCTGCTCCTCGGACACCTGATCACGGACGCCAGGGAGCGAGGCGTCGCCAGGATCTCGCTCGAGACCGGAACGATGGACTTCTTCGAGCCCGCCCGCCGCCTCTACGCCGCCGCCGGATTCGTCGAGTGCCCGCCGTTCGGCGACTATTCCGATGACCCGAACAGCACCTTCATGACCCTGCCCCTGCGATGAATCGTCGAGACCGGGACGCGACCGTCCGCGGGTCCGGTCCGATCGGGCGCCCCACGCCCATGCCGGACGGAGGGCCTCCGACTTGTATGTCGGAGCGGCGTCGTGTCCGAACCGACGGGTCGTAGCGTGCCGTGGGTGACCGTGGGGATGGCTCGGTGGATTCCTGCCACTCGTCCGGCCGGAGGGTTGGCTCCAAGACGGTTCCGTCCTCCCCTCGGTCTCCGTTCGCTGCCTGGCTCAACACAGGAACGCCACCCTTCCCGGGCGGCCGGAAGTCGGAACACCGATAACCCCGTCCACCTGCACGGAAGGCGCCCTCCACGGTGATCGTGATCGGTATCGACCCGCACAAAGTCCACCCACACCGCCACAGCGGTCGACCCGGCCACCAACCAGGAGTTCGGATCGGTGCGGATTCGATCGTCTTTCGACGACTACGCCCAGATCATCACCTGGTCCAAGGCCTGGCCGGACCGGATCTGGGCCGTGGAGTATGCATCCGGACTCGGTCACCTCACCCGGTGGCTGATCAGCCGCGGTGAGGCCGTGGTCGACATCCCGTCGACCACGACCGCCCGGGTCCGGGAGCTTTCGCGTGGTGGCCGGCGCAAGAACGATCGCATCGTCCCCCACTTCGTGGGAGGTACCCCCAGCCGCCGCGGCGGCGTGTGTGGCGTTCAGTCAGGGTGATTTCCGGCCGGTCGCCCCGGAGTGCCACACCGATGTTCTGCGGATTCTCGACGAACGCCGGGTCGACCTGGTCAGACAGAACGGCCGGCTCGTCAACCAGCTCCATGCCCTGCTGCGTGAGCTGTTCCCGGGCGGGATGGAGCGCACCTTCGACACCGAGGACGCCGCCGCTCGGCTCAGGGCGTTTCTGCCCGCGACCACGGCGGATGCGATGCGCAAGAACGTCGCCCTCGACATCGTCGGCGACCTGCGCCGGGCCCGGTTCCAGATCGACGACATCACCACCCGCATCAAGACCGAACTCGCCGCCAGCGGCACCAAGCTCACCGACAAGCAGCGCCACCGACTGTCCCGATCCGGGAACCGCACACTGAACTCGGCGATTCACATCGTCGCCGTCACCCAGGCCAGGACACCGAGCAGCGACGGATATGCCCACCACCAACGGAAGATGGCCGAAGGCAAGACCTCCCGTGAGGCGATGCGATGCCTCAAACGACATGGCGCACCATGAGGGACGACCAGAGCGACAGACCAGCCACAGTCTTATCCCAATCCGCCTAGTTCTGGCTCTTGTGCTCGTCCACGCCGGGGATGGGGCGGACGGCGCTTCCGGAATATGACCGACCCGCCTGTGCGACCGGCACGTTGCAACACCAGCAGCACAGCCACCCCAGCGAGCACGATGCCGATCAGATTGACACCAAGTTGCCCGAGCGAGCTCAGCACGACATTCCATTTCCCCGCGAACACCGCGACGACGGCCAATCCCGCAGCTGGCACTGTCGTTACCGAGATGAACACGCCCACCAGAACATTGGAGGCGTAGGTGACCAATGCGAGCATGCCTGCCGCCCCCGCCAGCAGCGCCACCACTAGTGAGAATGGCCCCACCTCGTAGATGAAGTCGAAGACGCGGGCGTTCTCGACATCACCGGTCCCGATCCAGCCGAGACGAATCCACAGCAGTGTGGCCAGCGCCGTGACCACCATCGCGACCGGAAACGAAATGGCCAGGGTGCGTGCCGAACTCCGTATGAGCCCGATGTCTCTGCGAACCAGACCAACCGAAAGCGCCGCCAGCGGTCGGAACTCGGGCCCAACCACCATCGCGCCAACCAGCGTAAGCGGAGAGGCCGTCGCCACACCTACCGCCGACAACAGGAATGCGATCGATAGAAAGACCAGGAATGTGGGCGTCAGTCGGGCCCCCTCGCGCACCTGACCGAGCAACTGGGCCCACACCACGGCTTCGTCGCGGCGTGTAGGAGCCGCAGCTTCCGCCCGCTCCCCGGCGCGGGAAAGCATGGTCCCCGCCGGCTCCAACGAGATACCGCCCGTCCGTACCAGATCCACAGCGGCCAACGCCGCAAGTACATCATTCGCGCAGGCACGCGCCACATCCGCCTCGATCACATCGCCGGGCGGGTCGATAGCGGCAGAGAGCGCGAGCGTCACATGTGTGACGCCGGGTTCGGCGGCCAGCGTGCGCAGGACTTCTGCCGAGCGGCCGCTCGGCGAAATGACGCGCAGATGCAGCACAGCATTGCCCTTCCTGGCCGACGGTGTGTGACCGAGCGACGGCCAGTTCTCGCCAGCAATCGTAGCGGGGCCACCTGGCGACCTCGACTTCACGACCTGCGCCACATGGGAAGGGACAACCGGTGCGGGTCGACGCTTTCCTCGTCGACCCGCACCGAGATCACGCTGCCGGTGTTCGAACGCTCTTTGGGTTGGCAGCGGACACAGGAACCCTCTTCGCGCTGCTGCGCGTGTGCCGCGCGTACCGCGGCGGGGGTTACGCTGCGGCGGTGACCATTTCACTGTGCGTGCTGCTGTGGGCCCGTCCCGGCGAGGAGGAGGGGCTCGTCGCCTACGAGGATCGGGTGCTCGAACTCGTCGCCGAGCACAGCGGCCGGGTGCTGCAGCGCGCCCGGACCGACGGCACCGACGACCAACCGCTCGAGATCCAGCTGTTCACGTTCGCATCCCAGGCGGCGCTGAACGGATACATGAACGACGAACGCAGGCTCGCGCTCGCCGGCGAACGAGACCGGGTCGTGGCACGGACAGAGATGATGCGGGTCACGCTCACCTGACGCCGGGCACGGATCCCCCGCTTCGGCGCGGGCCCTGGAGAAACGCTCAGATGTGACTTCTCTGTTGCCATCTCGTGCCTTGACCCGGTCACTCCACGCGCCGACCATCAGACAATGGGTGATGACGAGGCAAAGCAGATCGACCACGTCATCGAGCGCCTGATCACCCGGCACCCGTCCTTCAGACCTGCGGACGTCGAGGCCGTCGTGCGCCGCATTCACGCACGATTCACCGACAGCAGGATTCGTGACTTCATTCCGCTCCTCGTCGAGAAGGCGGCCCGCCGCGAGTTCGAGACCGGGCCGCCCGTGGTGATGGCATCGATTGTGGTGGCGCCGACGTCGGATCCGCCGCCCAGACCGATGACTGCCGTGCCCGTCACCGGCACGGTGTCACTCCCACCGACGGCGCAGGCCGTCTGAGCCCGCCGGCCTGCCGCGGACCCTCGGTACCAATCCTTCCGTCGCCGAATACGGCTCGTCCTTGCTGAATCTCGACACCGCTGAATCTCGACACCGAAACCGCCCCGCGACGATCGAGAACGAGGACCATGAAAGACATGGACAGCACGGTCCCCGGCGCGCCCGGCGGAAGTGACGGCGGGGCCCATCGCGCCGCCGACCACGGGAGCGGTGAATCGACGAAGGCGATGACGGTGCGAGGCGCCGCGTTCCTCGGCGTCGGTTCGATGGTCGGGGCCGGCATCTTCGCGCTCCTCGGCGAGGCCGGCGCCGTGGCCGGTTCGGCGGTGTGGGTCTCGTTCCTCGTCGCGGGGATCGTGGCCACACTGCAGGGCTATGCGGTGGCGAAGCTCGGTTCGCGGTATCCGTCCCGCGGTGGCATCGTGACGTTCCTGCTCCAGGCATACGGCCGCGGGCACACCACCGCCATCGCGTCGTGGTTGCTCTACTTCGCGGCCGTCATCGTCACCGCCATGGTCGCCGTGTCGTTCGGCAGTTACGGTGCCGCGCTGTTCTTCGACGACTCGCCGGTGTGGAGCAGGATTCTCACCGGCGCCGTGGTTGTGGCCGTGGCGGCGGTCAACATCGTCGGCACGACGCTGATCGATCGGGTCCAGACCGCGATCGTGGTGGTACTCCTGACCGTGTTCGCGGTCTTCGTCGTCGTCACCCTGGCGCAGATCGAGCCCGATCTGCTCGCGCGCTCGACCTATCCCCCGGTGGTCGACATCATCTCGAGCGTGGCGCTGACGTTCTTCGCCTATCTCGGCTTCACCGTGGTCAGCTTCACCGGCGGGGACCTCCCGGATCCGAGCCGCAACCTTCCGCGCGCGATGTACCTGGCGCTGGGCATCACCATTGCCCTCTACATCCTGATCTCGGTCGGGGTCTTCGGCACGCTGACGGTGGACGAGGTGATCGCCAACGGCGACACCGCCCTTGCCGTTGCCGCCAAGCCGACACTCGGGGACGCCGGCTTCGCGATCATGGCGTTCGCGGCGCTGCTGGCCACCTCGTCGTCCGCGAACGCGAACCTCTACGCGGCTGTCGGTTCGACCGCGAAGCTGGCGGAATCCGGCTCGTTCCCACCGGTGTTCGGCAGGCGCGCCAGAATCGGTGGCACCGGTGGGCTGACCATCTCGGCCACACTGATCCTGCTCCTCGCCCTGTTCGTCGACCTCACCGCGATCGCCTCGCTCGGCAGCGTTGTCGCCTTGGCGATTTTCCTGGTGACCTCGATCGGCGCGTTTCGGCTGAGGAAGGAGATCCGGGCCCGCACCTCGGTCCTCGTCGCCGGCATCGTGTTGACCGCCATCGTGCTCGCCGTGTTCGCGGTGCAAACCCTGCGGACCGCTCCGGGGACGTTCGCCGGGATGCTGGCCATCCTGGCATTGGCCGTCGTCCTCGAGTTGAGCTGGAGCCGAGTACGCGCCCGCCGCGCATGACCGCACCACACGGGTCGACTCGGGCGTCGCGACGCGGGTCCTACTTCGCCGCCACGCGTGCGGTCTTCAGATCGTCGACGTAGTGCTGGAAGTCCGCGAGCTCGTCCGGACAATAGGTTTTGATCACCAGGAGTTGCCCCTGCAGCAGCCGACTGTCGGCAATGATCGGCCGGGTTCCCGGCCCGCCCGAACCGTTGGCGAGCTGTGCCGCCAGGTTGGCACGAGAAAGCGATTCGTTCGGGTGGTCACACACCGCACCACCGTCGTCTCCGAGAACCCGCACAATCTGCTCGTGTGAAGGTGCCGTCAGGCCCGCCGCCTGCAGTTCGGCGGTGAGCTGGTCGGCCTTCTCCTCCGCCTGCGGTGACGACTCGGAGGCGCCGTACGCCAGCAGGGCGACCACGAGCCCCACGAGGAAGATGAGGCCGACCGAAATGTAGAGCGCGACTCGCTCTCGGGGTGGCGAGGAGTTGGTGCCGGTGGTCATGACGGGCTCCCTTCCGGCGACTCGGCTTGCCTCCAGGAGGGTTTGCGCAGGCGGTAGAACAGGAACGGCACCAGCAGGCCTAGACCCAGGGCGCCTGCGGCGACAATCAGGAAGTACACCCCCGCGTTGCCGCCACCGAACTGCGAGGGTGGGACGAATCCGATGAGCAGGGCGGCCAGCGATGCCGCGAACCCGACGCCGCAGAGCCCGACGAGCATCGGCGCCCGGTACCCGCGCGGGTGGTCGGGGAACTTGCGGCGCAGACGGACGGCGGCGACGAACATCAGCAGGTACATGATCAGGTACACCTGGGTGGTGATCACCGAGAAGATCCAGTACGCGCTCGACACGTCGGGGATGAACGCGTACAGCAGCGCGATCACCGTGGTGACAAGTCCCTGCGTGACGAGGATGTTCTGTTGCACCCCCCGCTTGTTGACTCGCTGGAGGAACGGCGGAAGGTAGCCCTCCTGCCTGGAGATGAGCAGCAGACCCTTCGACGGGCCGGCCAGCCAGGTGAGCATGCCTCCGAGGGAGGCCGTCACCAGCATGACCCCGATCACCGGAGTGAGCCACTGCCAACCGAATTGGGCGAACACCGCGTCGAACGCCTGCATCACGCCGGCGGTCAGGGACAGCTGCTCGGCCGGGACCACCCAGCTGATGGCGAGTGCGGGCAGGATGAATATCAGCAGCACCAGCGCCATCGCGAAGAACATCGCCCGGGGAAACTGTTTGGCCGGGTTTCGCAGCGACGAGACGTGCACCGCGTTCATCTCCATCCCGGAGTACGACAGGAAATTGTTCACGATCAGGACCAGGCTGGCGATTCCCGCCCAGGCGGGCAGGAGGTTGTCGGCGGTCATCGGGGCCGCCGACGGGTTGCCCTGTCCGAGGAAGACGATGCCGAGGACGACCAGAAGGGCCCCGGGGACGAGGGTTCCGATGATCAGCCCACCGCTGGCCAGCCCGGCGACGCCCTGGGTACCGCGGGAAGAGATGAACACACCCGCCCAGTAGGCAACCATGATGACCAACGCGGTCCACACGCCGTTGCTCGCCAGACTCGGGTTGATGACATAGGCGAGGGTGCTCGCGACGTATCCGAGCAGGCTCGGGTAGTAGAAGATGGTCATCGCGAACTGGCACCACACCGCCAGAAAGCCCATGGGCTTGGAAATTCCGAGGGCGACCCAGTTGTAGACGCCGCCGCTCCAACCCGACGCCAGTTCGGCCGAGACCAGCGACGTCGGCAGCAGGAAGACGATCGCGGGAATCACGTACAGGAACACGCAGGCGAGCCCGTACACCGCCATGGTCGGCGACGGCCGCAGGCTGGCAACCGAGCTGGTGGTCATCAGGGCCAGGGCGATCCAGGAAATCCACGCCGCGGCGGGCGGCCTGCCACCGGTGGTGGCCGACTCCGGAGGAACGTCCGAAGGAACCCGTGTGTCACTCATCGCGACCGCCCCGGTTCACGATCGTGCTCCCGACCTCGGGGCAGGAGTACGGGAGCCGAGCGATCCCTGCCGAAAACTCCGGGTGGCGGCTGGGGCGGGAATTGTCGAAATCGGTGCCGGTCACTGTCTTGACCTCTCCACTGACGACAACAGCGACATACGTCAAACGGGCTGCGCCACCCCGCGGAGCGGCGAAACACCCCAGTTCAGCCTTCCCATTTTCCCACCCGAGATCTGCCAACTCGGCGTGTTTCCAATCGCGACCAGGTTTCGATCAGGAGACGGTCCTAGCTGTGGGCCACTGGCACGCGCCGCTGACACCGGTCGCTCGGTCCGCCCTCGGCCGCGGACGCGAAAACCCGTTGCCCGTCCCCGCCCGCAGTCGTAGCGTCGGTGGGGACTGCACCCGTTCGATCGAAGGAACCGTTTTCCGTCATGCTGCCCGTCACCGAGGCCGACATCCGGGCGTCGTTCGTCAACTGCTCGAAGGGCGACGCCAAGCGCCTGTCCGTACCGAAGGATCTCGCCGGACGTCCCTGGGAGGACCTGGATTTTCTCGGCTGGAGCGACCCGACCCTGCGGGGGCGCTGTTACATCGTGGTCCCCCGGGACGACGAGCTGGACGGGGTCGCGTTCCGCTACGAAACCGGCGGAACCGGCAAGGCCCAGATGTGCGCGATCTGCAAGACCACGCACACCGGTGGCGGCGTCTCGCTGATGACCGCGCAGAAGGCAGGCGAGTCCGGCCGGCGGGGCAACACCATCGGCATCTACATGTGCACCGACCTCGCGTGCTCGCTGTACGCGCGGAACAAGCGGCGGCCCTCGGCCGGCAACCGGTACCGCGAGACCCTGACGCTCGACGAGAAGGTGCAGCGCGTCCGCGACAACATCACCTCGTTCGTCGCGGGCCTGCAGAACTGACCCCCGGATGCACCCGGGCCCGGGCGGTGCAACACGCACCGCCCGGGCCCGGGTGACAGACGGGTGTCAGGCGTTGACGAGTTCGCCTGCGGCCGCGACGAGGCCGGAGACGACGGCGGCGACCTGTCCGGCGACCTCGGCGTTCTCGCTGGGGTGCTTGTCACCGAACTTGTCGATGGTTCCACCGATGGAGATGGAGGCGTCCTCCAGGACGGAGCCGCCGGCGATCTTGACGGCCTTGCGGGTGTCCTCGTGGGCCCACTGCGCGGCGTTGCCGGACGGCGAGGCACTGATGACGGCGACCGGCTTGTCCTTGACGGCACCGGCGCCGTAGGGGCGGGAGATCCAGTCGATGGCGTTCTTCAGCACGGCCGGGATGGTGCCGTTGTACTCCGGGGTGACGAGCAGCAGGGCGTCGGCCTCACCGGCAGCGGCGCGCAGCGCCTCGACGGCGGCGGGGGCGCCGGCGGCGTCGAGGTCCTCGTTGTAGAACGGCACGTCGCCCAGGCCCTCGTAGATCGTCACCTCGGCACCCTCGGGGGCACCCTTGACGGCGGTCTCGGCGAGTTGGCGGTTGACGGACGCGGCGCGGAGGCTGCCGACGAGGGCGAGAACACGGGTCTGAGACATGGGGGCAAATCCTTCACAGGGATACGTCGGGCTGGGTTCGTGGGCTGGTTCGATCCAGCACGCCAACCTTAACCGGACCACGGTCCGGTTGTATTCCCGGCGGGGTAGCATCGCCACGTGCAATCCACTCCCGTCCCGATGGCGCAGCCGCACGAGGCAGAGCGCTGTGACGCCGCCCGCAACCGGGCGTTGTTGCTGGACGCGGCCGCATTGCTCGTCGCCGAACGCGGTGCCGACGCCGTCACCATGGACGCCGTCGCCGCCCGGGCCGGTGTGGGGAAGGGCACAGTGTTCCGCCGCTTCGGCAGCCGGTCCGGGCTGATGCACGCCCTGCTCGACCACACCGAGACAGAACTCCAGCAGGCGTTCATGTTCGGTCCCCCGCCGCTCGGCCCCGGCGCGGACCCCCTCGACCGGCTCATCGCCTTCGGCCGGGCCCGTCTGTCCATTGTCGAGGTCCAGGGCGACGTGTTGCGCGCCGTCGAAACCTCCCCCGAACTGCGCTTCGGGGGACCGGCCCGGCACGTGAGCCTGACGCATGTGGCCACCCTGCTCCGCCAGGCGGGAACAGCAGGCGACGTGCCACTGCTGGCGCACAGCCTGCTCGCGCCGCTCGAAGCCTCGTTGGTCCTGCACCTGATCCGCGACCTGGGCATGTCGATCGACCGCATCGCCGACGCCTGGGAGGACCTGGCGCGCCGGGTTACGTCGACCTGAGCCGAATCGGCGGACCCGGTCACTACCCTGCAGGTCATGCGCACCCTTCGAACCGTGGGCCTCGTGGCGCTGGCCGCCGCCGCCCTCTCCGCCTGCTCGAACTCCAGTTCCGCGTCCCCGGCGTCGCCGCAGGCCGAATTGCTCGGCCGCACGTTCGTCTCGACCACGGTCGTGGGCACCCAGATTCCCGGTGGCGGACCCCTGACCGTGTCGTTCGCGGCACCGGACCGGCTGGCCGGGACCGCGGGCTGCAACCGCGCCACCGGGACCGCCGACTTCTCGGGCGGCCGGATCACCACCGGCCCGCTTGCCACCACGATGATGGCCTGCGTCGGCGAGCGCGGCGCCTCCGACGCGTGGCTGGCGGACTTCTTCGCCGCGAGCCCGGAGTGGGACGTCGACGGTGACACCCTGCACCTGCGCACCGACGCGTCGGCGGTGACCCTGCTCGACAAGAAGGTCGCGCAGCCGGACCGGCCGCTGACCGGCACCACGTGGGTCGTCGACTCGACGATCAGCCCGACGGCGATCACGTCGTCGCGGGCGATCGAGGAGTCCTCGCCGATACTGCAGATCGCGGAGGACGGCACCGTCACCGGGTCGACCGGATGCAATGCGATGACGGGCAGCGCGCAGGTCGCCGGTGACACCGTGACGTTCGGTCCGCTGGGCACCACCCGCATGATGTGTCCCCCGGAGGTCATGGAGGTCGAGCAGGCCGTCCTCACCGCGCTCGACGGCACCACCACCGTGACGATCGACTCGGACCGGATGCGTCTGATGAACACCAACGGCCACGGACTCGGCCTGCACGCCCGGTAGCCGCGCCGGCTCGCCGACTCAGTAGTGGTCGGCGAGCCAGGCGCCGAGGATCCGGGCGCTGGCGTCCACCCGAGCCGGCCAGTCCATCGCCGACTCGTCGGCCTGGTCGCTGACGTGCTTGACGAGCCGGCACGGCGCGCCCATCCGGGTGCAGGCGGCCGCGACCGCGAAGCCCTCCATGTCGACCAGGTCGGCGCGCTGCGACAACTCGTCGCGCAGCACCGGGTCGGACACGAACACGTCCCCGGTTGCGAGCACCGACCCGTCCCCGTTCTCCAGCGAAATCCGTTCCTGCGCCGGATAGCCCAGCGACCGCAGCACCTCGGCGCTGAGGTCGTGGTTGAGGACCTCGGACGGCACGTAGAGTCCGGCGTGGTGTCCGTGCAGCGCGCCCGCGGTGCCGATGTTGACGACCGTCGGCCGGGCGCCGGCCGAGTGCAGAGCGAGCGCCTCGGTGACCGCGATCGCCGCGTCCACCTTCCCGATGCCGGTGACGAGCACCTCGAACCGGGACGGGACGTGGGCGGCCTCGGCGAGGGTGGCGGAGACGACGAGGACTGGGAGATCGATCACCCGGGGAACAGTAGCCTTCGCACAAGGGCGGGCCCTTACTTGCGCACAAGGGCGGGCCCTTACTTGCGCACAGCGGCGGCCCCTTTACTAGAGTCACCGCATGGCCACACTGCGTGCTCGAATCCTGGAGGAGCTCGGCGCGAAGCCGACGATCGACCCCGCCGCCGAGGTGCGGGAGCGGGTCGATTTCCTCAAGGCGTACCTGCGATCGACACCCGCGAAGGGCTTCGTCCTCGGCATCAGCGGCGGCCAGGACAGCACCCTGGCCGGCCGGCTGTGCCAGCTCGCCGCCGAGGAGTTGCGCGCCGAAGGCCACGACGCCGAATTCGTCGCCGTCCGACTGCCGTACGGGGTACAGGCCGACGAGCACGACGCGCAGATCGCGCTGAAGTTCATCCAGCCGGACCGCTCGATCGCCGTGAACATCAAGCCGAGCGCGGACGCTGCCGCCGCGGAGAGCGCCGCCGGTCTCGTCGAGGTACTCGGACACATCGGCGAGCTGCGCGACTACGTGCGCGGCAACGTCAAGGCCCGCGAACGGATGGTCATCCAGTACGCGATCGCCGGCGAACTCGGCCACCTCGTCGTAGGCACCGACCACGCCGCCGAGGCGATCACCGGATTCTTCACCAAGTACGGCGACGGCGGCGTCGACGTCACCCCGCTCACCGGCCTGTCGAAGCGGCAGGGCGCGGCGCTGCTGCAGCACCTCGGCGCCCCGGAGACCAGCTGGCGCAAGATCCCCACCGCGGATCTCGAGGACGACCGGCCTGCGCTGCCGGACGAGGAGGCACTCGGCCTGCGCTACAGCGAGATCGACGACTACCTCGAGGGCCACGACGTAACCCCCCGCGTGGCTCAGAAGCTCGAGACCATGTACCTGAACACCCGTCACAAGCGGAACGTTCCCGTCTCCCCGCTCGACGACTGGTGGAAGTAGCACTGTGAGCACCGTGCTGGTCGCGGGCGGCACCGGGACCGCGGGATCCGCGGCGGTCGCGGAGCTCGCTGCCCGTGGCCACACCGTGCGGGTGCTCAGCCGCCACGCGCCGGCCGACCTGCCGGCCGGCGCGACGCACACACCCGGCGACCTGATGACCGGCGAAGGCCTGGCCGAGGCACTGACCGGGGTCGACGTCGTCGTCAGCGCCGTCGACGGACGCACCAAGGCCACCCGGCCGATCTTCACGGACGGCGCCCGCACCCTGACCGCCGCGGCCCGGGACGCCGGGGTGCGGCGCGTGGTGCTGCTCTCCATCGTCGGCGTCGACCAGCTGAAGTTCTCCTACTACGCGGCGCTGGCCGAACAGGAACGGATCCACGCGGCGTCCGGGCTGGACACCACGATCGTGCGCTGCACCCAGTTCCACACCCTGCTGCGCGCGGTGTTCGCGACCACCGCGCGGTTCGGGGTGCTGCCCGCGGTGCGCGGGGCACGATTCCAGCCGATCGCACCCGCCGAGGTCGGGCGTGCGCTCGCCGACGCCGCGCTCACCGAGACGCCCGCCGACCGGGTCGAGGTCGGCGGCCCCGAGGTGTCGTCGATGCGGGAGCTGGCGAGAACCTGGAAGCGGATCACCGGCTCACGTGCGGTGGTGCTGGGGTTGCCGATCCCGGGCGCGCCCGGCCGCTTCCTCCGGGAGGGCCGCAACCTGACACCCGAGAACCGTTACGGCACCGTCACTTTCGAGCGCTGGCTGGCCGAGAACTAGCCGCCCGCGAACGGCGGCAACACGTCGACCTGCGCGGCCGCCGGGATGTCGAGGTCGCGGGTCAGCTCGTCGCCCTGAAGGAACGCCGCCACACCCAGCACCCGTTCCATCGCCGCACCGTGCCGGTCGACGAGCGCGGCCCGCAGGTGGCCGAGGGTCGCGTCGGCGGCGAGCGGAAGCTCCTCCTGCGCACATCCCGCGGCGTCCGCGGCCGCCGCGAAGTACCGCACCGTCACCGTCGACACACCTGTCGCAACAGCTGTTGATTCAGCCACCGATCGCCCCCATGCTCCGTTTCGGCGGCTCGAAGCCCGCCGCGTTGATGCCGTGCCCGGCCCATTTGTTCCACATCGCGCCGCGCCACAACCCGGCGAGTTCTTCGTCGGTCGCCCCGGACCGCATGGCGTCCCGCAGGTCGATCTCGGTGTCGCTGAACAGACACGACCGCACGGTGCCCTCGGCGGTGAGCCGGGTGCGGTCACAGTCGGCGCAGAAGTTGCGGGTGACCGAGGCGATGATGCCGACCGTCGCGGGCCCGCCGTCGACGAGCCACTCCTCCGCCGGCGCGGACGGGTCCTCGCGCCCGGCCTCGGTGAGGTCGAACCGCTCGCCGAGCACGTCCAGCAGGTGCCGCGCATCCACCATCGCCGACCGCGCCCACGCGTGGTCGGCATCGAGCGGCATCTCCTCGATGAACCGCAGATGCGCACCCTCGTCCAGACACCACTGCAGCAGATCGGCTGCACCGCCGAGCGTTTCGGGCATCAGCACCGCGTTGATCTTCAGCGGCGTCAGCCCGGCGCGGGCCGCGGCCCGGATCCCCGCCAGCACCGAGGGCAACCGGTCACGGCGGGTCAGTTCCGCGAAGTGGGCACGGTCGACGGTGTCTAGGGAGATGTTGACCCGGGTCAGCCCGGCGTCGGCGAGCGCCGCCGCCCGATGCTCCAGTCCGACGGCGTTGGTGGTCATCGACAGCGGCGTGCCCGGCACGGCGCGGGCGCAGCCGCCGATGATGTCCTCGAGGTCGCGGCGCATCAGCGGCTCGCCGCCGGTGAACCGCACCTCCCGCACCCCCAGATCGCGGACCGCGATCCGGACGAGACGCACGATCTCGTCGGCCGAGAGCAACCGGCTCTGCGGGATCACCGGCAGCCCCTCCGCGGGCATGCAGTACGTGCAGCGCAACGAGCACTTCTCGGTGATGGACACGCGCAGGTCGCGGGCGACGCGGCCGAACCGGTCCACCGGTTCCGGAATGTCCGGTCGGTCCGTGCTGTCCGACCCGGTTCGCACGCGCGGCAACCCGATCTCAACCGGCCTGGCGGTCGCAGTCATCGGGTCGTCACCTCTGTCACGTCACCAGTATGACCACTGGTCGCCACAATGCACCCGGTGCGGGCATGCTTAGGATTGGTCGCCGAGCCGCAGGGAGGGCCATGACCAGCAGATCCGTGGACGAGCACGCACACCGGGTGCGACTTCTGCTCGACCGCGCCCTGACATCCGCCACCGAACACGTTCCGGTGCCCGACGCGCTCGGGCGGGTGCTCGGCGTCGATCTCCACGCGCCGATCGACCTGCCGCTGTTCCGGAACTCGCAGATGGACGGCTTCGCGGTCGCCGCGCAGTCGGTTCGGGAGACCCCGGTGACGCTGCCGATCGCGGCGACGGTCGCGGCCGGCGATCCGGGGGTGGACCGGCTCGCGCCCGGTACCGCGGTGAAGATCATGACCGGAGCCCCGCTCCCCGACGGCGCCGACTGCGTGGTCCCGGTCGAGGACACCGACGCCGACGGCGACCGGGTCTGCATCCTGGTGCCCCGTCGTGCCGGTGAGTTCGTCCGCGACCGCGGCAGCGACGTCCGCACCGGCGACCTGTTGCTCTCCGCCGATGTGGAACTGACCGCCCGGCACCTGGCCATGCTCGCCGCCGTGGGTCTGGCGGAGGTACCGGTGCGCAGGCGCCCGCGGTTCGCGGTGATCGCGACGGGTGCCGAGCTGGTCCCGGCGGGAACCCCGCTGAGACCGGGTCAGATCCACGACTCGAACTCGATCGCCCTGGCCGCGAGCGTGGTCGCGAACGGCGGCGACGCGACGTACGTGGACCGCAGCACCGACAGTCCGGACCAGTTCCGGGAGATCCTGGGCCGGGCAGTCGAACTCGCGGACGTAGTGCTGACGTCGGGCGGTGTGTCGATGGGCGACTTCGAGGTGGTGCGCGAGGTGCTCACCCCGCTCGGCGGCTGGTTCGGGCACGTGGCGATGCAGCCGGGCGGCCCACAGGGGCTGACCGAGGTGGACGGCGTCCCGGTGCTGAGCTTCCCCGGCAACCCGGTCAGCACCCTGGTCTCGTTCGAGGTGTTCGCCCGGGCGGAACTGCGCCGTGCGGCCGGGCTCGCACCTCTGCCCGCGGACCACGCCAAGCTCACCGGCCCGGTGAAATCGCCTCCGGGCAAACGGCAGTTCCTGCGCGGCCGCCGGGTTCCCGACGGCGTGACACTGGAGTCGGGGCCGGGCTCACACCTGGTCGCGGCCCTGGCCAGGGCCGATGTACTTCTCGACATTCCGGAGGACGTGACGACGATGCAGGCGGGAGACGACGTGCGGGTGTGGGAGCTGTGAGCGGAGACCTGACTCACCTCGACGGTGAGGGCCGGGCCCGGATGGTCGACGTCGGCGCAAAGGCGGTGACCACCCGGATCGCGGTCGCCGCGGGCGAATTGCAGACCACCGCCGAGGTGATCGCGCTGGTGCGCGCCGACGACATGCCCAAGGCCGACGTGCTGGCCACTGCCCGCATCGCGGGGATCGCCGGGGCGAAGCGGACCTCCGAACTGATCCCGCTCTGCCACCAGATCTCGCTGTCGTCGGTGAAGGTCGAGTTCGGATTCACCGACACCACCATCACCATCGAGGCGCGGGCCAAGACCACCGGGCAGACCGGGGTCGAGATGGAGGCGCTGACCGCGGTCGCGGTGGCCGGGTTGACGCTGCACGACATGGTCAAGGCCGTCGACCCCGCGGCGGTGCTGAACGGGGTGCGGCTGCTGACCAAGTCCGGCGGCAAGCGCGGCAACTGGGTGCGCGACCAGGTTGCCGAGGTCTCGGAACCGGAGGCCGCCTCCCCCGGAGCGCGGTCCGCGGTTGTCCTGGTCGCGTCCACCGGCGGCGCCGCCGGCACCCGGGAGGACACCACCGGACCGGTGCTGGTGTCCTGGCTGGAAAGTCTGGGCTTCTCGGTTCGCGGACCGCTGGTGTACGCGGACGCCGACATCGCCGCGGGATTCGCCGAGGCCCTCACCGGCGGCCCGGCCCTGGTCGTGAGCACCGGCGGCACCGGTGCCTCCCCCACCGACCGCACCCCGGAGGCGACCGCTGCCATCCTCGACCGCGAACTGCCCGGGGTTGCGGAGGCCATGCGCCGCAAGGGAACCGAGAAGACCGTGCACGCCTCGCTGAGCCGTGGCCTGGTCGGGCTGTCCGGCCGGACCGTGGTGGTGAACCTCCCCGGTTCGCCGGGCGGGGTGCGGGACGGAATCGCCGTGCTGGAGCCGATTCTCGATCACCTGCTGGCGCAGGTGTCCGGTGGAGGGATGCATGATGCGTGACCTGCTGGCGGCCGTCTCGGCCGAACCGATCGACCCCGCCGCGGTGGACGCCGCGGTCGCCGGGCCCGAACACGGCGCGGTGGTCCTGTTCACCGGCGTCGTGCGCAACCACGATGGCGGGCAGTCGGTTTCCGCGCTCGAGTACTCGGCGCACCCCGACGCCGAGAAGTTCCTGCGCCGCTGCTGCGAGCAGGTGTCCGCGGAGTCCGGCCTTCCGGTCGCCGCCGTCCACCGCGTCGGACCACTGACAGTCGGGGACCTCGCGCTGGTCGCCGCCGTGGCGGCCCCGCACCGCGCCGAGGCCTTCGCCGCCTGCGCCCTGCTCGTCGAGCGGATCAAGTCCGAGGTGCCGATCTGGAAGCGGCAGCACTTCGCCGATGGCGTCACCGAGTGGGTGGGGCTGTAACCGGCTCGTCGGCGACCATGGCCACCCCGGCCCGGAGGCGGTCACGGCGCGCGCCGACGTCCACGTGAGACCGGCCTCCCGCCCGTGTGACCCGGGCAACGGCGGCGTACCTGGGCGGTCGGCTATGCTGGTCCCACTCGGCGCGAGCTTCACGGCGCCAGCCGTCGTGGAACGGTTTTCACGTGCCCAGCACGAACTCTTCTTACGGCGATCGATTTTGCCCACCGGCAATCTCGCCACACTTGTGCTGCTCTTGCGCGTGGATCTTCGGGTTCTTTCGTGCTGCGCGGTGCAACCCGATGCCCGAAAGGCACTCGACAACCCATGACCGCGTCCTTCGCCGAACTCGGCGTGCCCGCTCCCCTCGTGACGGCGCTCGCCGCCAACGGGATCACCGCCCCCTTCCCCATCCAGGTCGACACCCTCCCCGACACCCTCACCGGCCGCGACGTGCTCGGCCGCGGCAAGACGGGCAGCGGCAAGACCCTCGCGTTCTCGATCCCGATGGTCACGCGACTGTCCGGCGATCTCGCCGGCAGGCGTCGCCCGAACCAGCCGCGCGGGCTGATCCTCGCGCCGACCCGCGAACTGGCCACGCAGATCACCGCCACCCTGCAGCCACTCGTCGACGCCGCCGGCCTGAAGGTCACCACGATCTTCGGTGGCGTCTCCCAGCACCGTCAGGTCAAGGCGCTCGAGTCCGGCGTCGACATCGTCGTCGCCTGCCCGGGACGCCTCGAGGACCTGATGAAGCAGCGACTGGTGTTCCTCGACACCGTCTCGATCACCGTGCTCGACGAGGCCGACCACATGGCAGATCTCGGCTTCCTGCCGGGCGTGACCCGGATCCTCAAGTCCACGCCGGATTCCGGTCAGCGCCTGCTGTTCTCGGCCACCCTCGACAACGGCGTCGACATCCTGGTCAAGAAGTTCCTGCACAACCAGGTGCTGCACTCCGTCGACGAGGCCAACTCCCCCGTCGCCGCGATGACCCATCACGTCTTCGACGTCTCCGGTGCCGCGGACAAGAAGGATCTCGTGCACAAGCTCGCGTCCGGTACCGGTCGCCGAATCCTGTTCATGCGCACCAAGCATCAGGCCCGCAAGCTCGCCAAGCAGCTCACCGAGGCCGGTATCCCGTCGGTGGATCTGCACGGCAACCTGTCCCAGAACGCCCGCGACCGGAACCTGGCTGCATTCTCGTCCGGTGAGGCCCGGGTGCTCGTGGCCACCGACGTCGCCGCGCGCGGTGTGCACGTCGATGACGTCGAACTGGTCGTGCACGTCGACCCGCCCGCCGAGCACAAGGCGTACCTCCACCGTTCGGGTCGCACCGCCCGCGCCGGCAGCGCCGGCGACGTGGTCACCGTCGTGCTGCCCGAGCAGCGCAAGGATCTCGTGCAGTTGATGCGCAAGGCCAAGATCACCGTCACGCCGCAGCAGGTGACCGCCAACTCCCCCGCCGTCACCGAACTCGTCGGCGAGATCGCGCCGCACGTCGTGCCGGCCCCGAAGCCGACGACGCAGCCTTCCGGTCAGGGCGGCGGTCGCCGCAGCGGAGGCCAGCGCGGCGGCGGACAGCGGCGCGGCACCACCGAGGCCGGCACCCGGGGTTCCGGTCGCGGTCAGGGTGAGGGCCGCGGAGGCGCGCAGGGCCGGGGACGCGGCGGCCAGGGCGCAGCGGCCGGAAACCGCGGTGGCTCGGACACTTCCGGCACGCGCGGCCGTCGCGGCGGCGGCGGTGGCCGCAGCCAGGGGGCGGCCGGACAGCGGTCGACCACCGTCTACAGCAGCGAGACGCCGCGTTCCGGCGGCGCCGATCAGGGCGGCGGCAGCAATCAGCGTCGCCGGCGCGCCACCCGGCCCTGACACGATGACCGGTGATCGGTCCGTCCCTGTCGGGGCGGACCGATCACCCGGCCGAGGACTCGGTGCCCTGCAGGACGGACGCCAGCTCGCCGCGGGTGGCGACACCGGCCTTCTGCGCCGCGCGGTACAGGTGGCCCTCGATCGTCCGGACCGACAGGGTGAGTTTCTCGGCGATCTCCCGATTCGTCATGCCGCGCGCCACCAGGGTGACGATCTCGCGTTGCCGCGAAGTCAGCGGGACCGGCTGCGCCGCGGCACGCAGAGCCGGGGTGTCGGCCCGTCCGCAGGCATCGGCGAGACGGCGGGCGGTGGCCAGCGCCGTCAGGGCCGAGCCGCGTCGTCCCCGCCGGGCATACAGCGCCGCTGCCTGTGCGGACGAGTCGGCGGCGGCCAGCAGGTCGCCGGCCGACTCGTAGCGCGCGGACACGTCCGTCAGCGCATCCGGATCGTGCCGCGCGAACGCGGCGGCCCAGCCGGCCGCGAGAGCCACCCGTGGCCCCTCCACGATCCGTTCGAGTTCCGCCAGCCGCGAGTCACCACCGGGGTCCCCGAACTGGGTCGCGGTCTGCAGCAGCAGCACTTCCTGAGCCACCCTGCCGGCCCGGCGCGCGTCGTCGGCGGCGTCACGAACGATGGTTCGTGCCGCACCGACCTCACCGCCCGCGGCCGCCACCCATGCCCGCGCGAGCGCCATCATCGGCCGCCAGGTGGCGAAATCGGTTCCCCAGAAACCGGGAACCGTTCGATACGCGTCGCCGGCGGCGGCGGCGTGCCCGCGCATCCCCTCGACCATCGCGAGACCGAGGAAGCCGTGCACCTGGACGCTGGTGGTCCGCGCACCATCGATCCGGGTCGGTGCCGTTTGCGATTCGGCGCGCGCCACCGCCTCACGGAAGTGCCCGGCAGCCTCGTTCAGTCGGCCTGCGTGAAGCCTGACCATGCCGAGTGCGCTGGACACGATCGCGGTGGCGTGCCCGGGATGGTCGAGCAGGTGGTCGAGCAACCCGTCGGCGACCCGGAACGCCTCGGCGTGCCTGCCGGACAGCGACAACCCGAACGACTCGAGAAGTCCGAGTCCGAACCGCAGGTTCGACGCATCGAACGCCCGGTCGGCGAGAAGGTATCCCTCACGAGCAACGTTCGCCAGCTCCGCGATCCGACCCAGGTCCGTGAGTGCGATGACACGCGCCCACACCGCCATCATCGTCAACAGCCCCGACCGCGGCGGGCTGCTCAGCACACCGCGGGCGATCTGCTCCGCCAGCTGCGGGCGACCGAGACCCGCGGCCGTCGATGCGATCAGCGCCAGGTGACCGACGCGGGCGTCGTCGTCGGGCAGATCGGATTCCGCCTCCGACAGCAGACGAGCGGCTTCCTCGGGGCGGCCGAGCACCCACAGCATGTTGGCCACCCTCAGCGCGGTGATCTGCCAGCGTTCCGCCGGACCGGCTGCCGAACGAAAGAGCAGCGCCGCAACGGTTTCCGCGGCAGGACCGTACTCCAGGGTCCCCAGCGCCAAACAGTGCAGGAGCCGTGCGCTGCGGCCCGCCCCGCCGCCGAGCGCGGCGCGCACGAGCCGCTCGGCCAGGAACGGATCCGTCAGCGCGAACGCCGCCTCCGCGGCCTGTTCGAGAAGGACCCGGTCGGGCTCGAGATCCGACTCGACGAGCAGTGTCGCCCGCCGTACCAGGTTTCGAGGCCCGCCCGGTTCGTCCGCGAGTACGACGGCGATCCGTCCACGCAGCCGCGCCAGTGCCAGCGATCCGGCGCGCGCCCGGCGCACGTCACCGAACAGCGGATGGGCGAGGCGCGCGGTCTTCCGGTCGGCGGTGACGGTGATCAGCTCGCAGGTCTGCGCCCGACAGACCGCCTCGGCGCCGCACACCCGGTTGAGGACGGCGACACCGAGCGGTTCGGCGACGGCCAGGCAGTCCAGCACCGTGCCCACCGGCGGCGCGAGCTGACCCATTCGAGCATCGATGAGATCGATCAGACCCGCAGTGGCCACGGGGGTACCGGACCAGATCCACACACCTTCGACCTCGGCCAGGCGGCCGGTCCTCAACTCGTCGGCGACGAGTTGGCGCAGGTACAGCGGATTGCCTCTGGTCAGCTCCCACATCACCTGTCCGCTGCTGGCGTCGAGGTGACCACCGAGCACCGTCTCGAGCAGCGACCTCGTCTCGATCGCGGACAGTGGCTGCAGTTCGAGGCGATCGAGCTGGGGTCCCCGCCACAGTGCGCTGATCGCGTCGGGACAGCGCTCACCGGTGCGGAACGTGAGCACCACAGTCGCCAGGCCCCGCACCGCGACCTGGTGCACGACATGCGCCGACAGCTCGTCCAGCAGATGCGCGTCGTCGACGACCAGCAGCGTCGGGGGCGAGCGGTCGGTCCCGCCGGCGATCGCGTCGATGACCGAACGGATCCGCCCGTGCGGGGTGTCCCCCACGATGTCGATGTCGGTGAACACTCCGAGCGGCAAGGTCCGCGCGGACGCCGTGGCCCGCAACCACCGAACCCGGGTCCCCCGGGGCACCGTTGCCGCCGCGTCCGTCGCCAGGCGGGTCTTCCCGACACCCGCCGCGCCTGCGATCGCGACACCACGGGTACCTGGAGCGTGGAACGTGTCGCTGATCAGCCCGAGTTCCTCGGTGCGTCCGGTCAGCGGCCAGGCGCTGAACATGCCCGGTATCATACCGCCCAGTCTGTCACCGACTCCACGATCCTTCGCCGTTCTCACTGGTCAGCAGCGCGGCGAGCTTGGCTCTGGCGAGCCGCATGAAGGTCGGGAAGGCCCACGCGTCGACCCCCACCCGACGGGCGATCGCCGGGGCGTCGACACCGGCGTCCGACAACCGCAACGCGAGCGCGTACGGTTCCGGCAGCATCGCCAGTGCCCGCGCGCGGTCGACGGCCATCGGAACTGCCGTCCGATCAGCCGAGCGTGCGGTCGGGACGAGCCCGGAGGCGGGTGCGCATCGTTCTCCCCCTTCGTCACGGCGGTCACCTGTGGCGGCGACCACTCCGGTTGCCATCGTCCGGCCGCGACGGCCGTCGAGTGCGAGTGGTCGACTACCCCATCCCGGCCCTCGCCACACTCGCTGCCCCGACCGGAGTTTCCGGACCGATGCCCGGATCAGCCGCCGATCACGTACCGGTGCACCGCGGTCATCGCGTCGGCGGCGCCGGGCGTCGACGCCAGGCAGGCCGCGAGACCGCGCTGCACGGCCTCTTCGTCGATTCCGGACCCGATCAGCACCAGCTCGGTTCCGCGTTCGTGTCCCCGTCGCCACGGCGCGCGGTCGAACCGGATGTGGCGCCCCACCGTCTGCAGCAGGTATCGCTGGGTGTGTCCCGGAATCCCGAAGTAGACAAAGCCTTTCACCCGGTACAGCCCGGCGGGCGGATCCTCGAGGAACCGCACCAGCGCCCGCGGCTCGATCGGCGCGGCGCTGGTGAAGGTGACACTGCGGTACTGGTCGTGCAGATGCTCGTGGTCCCCGTCGCCGCACTGGTCCTCGACCAGCAGTTCGTCGAGGCTCATCTGCCGCGGTCCCTCGTCGACTCGCACGACCTCGTCGAACAGCAACCGGGGGTCCACCCGGCCGTGAGTCGTCTCCAGCACCGGCGAGCGGTCGTTCAGTGCGCCGACCCGGCCTCGCAGGGCATCCGCCGCGACGTCGTCGATCAGGTCGGTCTTGTTCACCACCAGCAGATCCGCCATCCGCACGTGCAGGTCCAGTTCGGGGTGCCGTCGCCGGGTGTCGTCGAACTCGGCCGCATCGACCACGAC
Source organism: Rhodococcus sp. NPDC003348 (assembly GCF_053589375.1). Classification (NCBI taxonomy): domain Bacteria; kingdom Bacillati; phylum Actinomycetota; class Actinomycetes; order Mycobacteriales; family Nocardiaceae; genus Rhodococcus; species Rhodococcus sp. NPDC003348. The sequence goes on along the minus strand of NZ_JBSFRT010000005.1, from coordinate 1,327 downwards.
GACCAGTCCCCCGTAACCGATGCGCGGGTTCTCGCTGCCGAGGATCATCCGCACCATGTTGCGGGGCTCGGCGAGGCCACTCGCCTCGACGACGATGACGTCGATGTCCGCCCGGGTGAGCCGATCGAGCATCGCGTCCATCTCCCCGACGTCGACCGCACAGCACAGGCAGCCGTTGCTCAGGGACACCGTCGAGTCCACCTGCCCGGCGACCATCATCGCGTCGATGTTGACGGAGCCGAAGTCGTTGACGATCACCCCGATCCGCACCCCGTGGTCACCCCGGAGCAGATTGTTGAGCAGGCTCGTCTTCCCGGAGCCGAGGAACCCGGCGACGAGCACCACCGGAACCAGCCGCCGCACCACCGTCACCCCACACCCTTCGCGTTCACCGCCGTCGATTCCTGCGCCATGCTAGTGAATCTCGTTAAGGCCGCGTAAACATCGAGTTTCGCAGACCGTCCGGTCGGTGGTTCCGGTCACATCCGCAGGTCTGAGCGTTGCGGACACCCTCGGGTCACGATGTAATAACGGCGCCTCTCGGCAGTTCACCTCCCTCGCGACAGCGGGGCTCACAGGGCGGGAAAGATGACAATGAAGCGTACTGCGACCGTGATCGGTGCTCTCGGACTGACGCTCGGCCTCGGCGCCGGATTCGCCACCGCGGAACCGGTCACGGAACCGGCCGAGGTCTCCACCGGGTCCACCGTGATCGACACCATCGAGCGGGCCGCGACCGCGGAGGACGCCGCGGGCGCCATCCAGACCGCCGCCGGCGAGATCACGGTCAAGGCCCTGCGCGAGTGCGGGCTCGGTGCACTGATCGGCACCGCCACCGACGAGGCGACGGTGAAGAACGTCGGCGTCTTCGTCAGTGCCGTGAGCAAGCGCATCCTCGCGATCACCAACGGCCCGGCCGCCGTGATCTCCGTCGTCGCGGGTGGCTGCGTCGAGCGCTCGCTGCTCGCCTTCGACGTCAACTCCGGCTCCGCCAAGATGGGCGGTTCGGTCGCGTCACTGGCACTGGGCGGCCTCCTCGGCACGGGCTCCCTCGCCGCCGCGTCCAGCGATTCAGGTTCCGCCGATCTCGGACTCGAAGGCTGGTTCGACGAACTGCTCGGTGCCGGCTCCTCCGACACCGCGTCGGCGGACTCCGCCTCGTCCGACACCGCGTCCGCGGACTCGGCCTCCGCTTCGGGACTGCTCGACTCGGGCTCACTCGAGGCCAGCGCTCCGGTCTCGGACGCGCTCCTCGCCGGAGCCGCCGGCGCCTGAACCACGCGCCGCGCCGTAACCGACGAGGGCCGGACACCGCAACGGTGTCCGG